>NZ_FNDI01000001.1:395012-571055 GCF_900100565.1 Paraburkholderia steynii
CTACTTTTCTTTGCGGCGGCAAAGAAAAGTAGGTGCCGCCCCGCACAGGGGCGACGCGTGAAGCACGCTAACGAATCGCGGATGCCAGCGAAAGCGAAAGCGAATGCGACAGCAAAAACCAACCCCGAAACCAAAAACCACCCCCGAAACATTTGATTACGAAACCGACACTTTACTGACAAGCCCATACAAACAGAAACGGCACCCGGCGATACCATCGAATCACCAGATCGGGACCGCGATTTGCGAGTCCCGTCGATACGAACATCAGGGAGACGCAATCATGAAAACCTTCCATCGAATCGGTGCGCTGGCTACCGTCATAGCCGTGGTGGCAAGTCTCTCCGCATGCGACGGCATGACCACGCGGCAACGCGATACGGCCATCGGCGCGGGCGTGGGCGGCGCAGCGGGTGCGGTGATCGGCGGCAACGCGCTGTCAACGCTGGGTGGTGCGGCCGTCGGCGGCGTGATCGGCAACCAGGTCGGCAAGTGACGTAGCGCGAACCATTGAATGAAGTGCGAGCGCGCTCATATCGAGCGATTCGCACGGAAGATGAAATACGACAAATCGCCGTCGAAGGCGATGCAGGCAAACGGCTTCGAATACCGCGCCGGCGAAGTTGCGGGCGCGGGAATTCAAAGCCGAAGGGAGATGGGCAAAGTCCGGCGCGCACGTACGCGCCGGACATGTCCTTTCATTGATCGTGCATGAAACACGCCGTTACCACTTTGTGACGTGTACGATGAAATGCTGACGTAAGCTCAATGGATAAGCGCGCTATCAATGGGCGCTGGAGATCATCAGGAGCACGTCATGAATCCGCTCGATGCAACGATGCGCGCCGCCAGCGCCGTTGCAGCGCTGGCACTGTCGGGCGTGCTGTCCGGCTGCTACTACTATGCGCCGTACGGCTACTATCCCGGCTACGGGTACTATCCCGCCTACCCCGCTTACCCCACCGTGCCGACGGCGGCAACGCAGCAAGAGATGCCCGTCGGACCTGGCTATCCGGCCGGCGATCCCGCACAAGCCTACGCGCAGGCGCAATTCACGATGCCCGGCGATAGCGCGTCTTATCCGGCCGCCCAAGCCTATGACGCTGCACCCGCTTACGCCGCGCCTGCCTATTACCCTGTCGCGTATCCTGCCTATCCGTACGGTTATCCCTACTACGGCTGGCCCGGCTGGTGGGGACCGTCGATCTCGCTGAGCTTCGGCTACTGGGGCGGTTGTTGCGGCGGCCACTATGGCTACTGGGGACATCGCGGCTATTGGGGCGGCCATGGCTACTGGGGCGGCAACGGACACGGTTACTGGGGCGGCGGCCACGGCAACTGGAACGGTGGCCATGCTGGCTGGGGCGGCGGTCATGGCGGCTGGGGTGGCGGCGGCAACAGCTGGGCTAGCGGCGGCCACGGGCGCTCGCACTGAGCCGTATCGAATGCGGCACGCGTCGAAGCACGCGCGCCCGGTTCCGTGGACACCAACGAACGCTAACGATACGCCAACGAACGCTAACGATACGCCAACAAAGACCCACGCTACGATTCAGCACCCACTTCTATTCCCGCAACAACCTTCTTCGTTTTCCCTGCTTGACTGAAATCGCCAGCGCTCTATGCTGGCGGTTGCTTGTGCAACATCTGTTTAATTGCGTGATCCGACGTCGCGCGTTCCCCAGCTTCCCCACTCCGCGCTACGCCGCTTTCATCCGTCCAGCCCTGCCGCTTCGCCGCGTAGGTGCAGTCCTCGCGTCGAATCGAATAACAATGATGGAGACGTGATGTTCCACCAGTTTCTGACTCCTATCGGCAACTCGCTGTTGCCATCGTTCCTCGTTGCTGCGTTGCCCATTCTCGTCGTGCTCGTGCTGCTCGGCTGGGCGCGTCGCCCGGCGTGGCAGGCTTCGCTGGCTGGTCTCGTCGTCGGATTGCTGATTGCGATCGTCGGCTGGCACTTTCCCGTCGGACTCGCGCTCGATTCCGTCGCGGCGGGCGCGGTGTTTGCCTGCTGGCCCGTGATGTGGATCGTCGTCACCGCGATCCTGCTCTACAACATCGCGCAGTATTCGGGCCGCTTCGCCGCTTTCCGCATGTGGATGATCGACAATCTGCCGAACGACCGGCGCATCGTGCTGGTCGTGATCGGCTTTTCGTTCGGCGCGCTGTTCGAAGGCATTTCGGGCTTCGGCACGCCGATCGCGATCACCAGTTCGCTGCTGATCCTGCTCGGCTTCCCGCCGCTCGAAGCGCTGACCTTCACGCTGATCTTCAACACGGCGCCCGTCGCGTTCGGCGCATTGGGCGTGCCGATCACGGTACTCGGCGCGGTCACCCACCTGCCCGTCGATTCCCTCGCCAAAATGGTCGGCCGCCAGTTGCCGTTCTTCGCGCTGCTGCTGCCGTTCTACGTGATCGGCGTGTACGCGGGCTTTCGCAACATGCTGCGCGTATGGCCCGTGCTGCTGGTGGCGGGCGGCAGTTTCGCGCTGACGCAGTTCCTCACGTCGAACTTCATCAACTACAGCCTGACGGACGTGCTGTCTTCACTGGTTTCGCTGATCCTGACAATTGCCTTCCTGCGCGTCTGGCGCCCCGCTGCCGATCCCGCGTTCGCCATCAATGTCGATCGCGTGAACGAGACGCGCGGCAAGATCACGGGCGCGCAGGGGTGGTATCCGTGGCTGATCGTGTCGGCTGTCGTCATCATCTGGACGATCGCGAAGATCTTCATGATCGGCGACGTGAAAGTGCCGTGGCCGGGTCTCGACAAGGCCGTCTTCATCACGCTTTACAACGCGCCGTATGGCGCGATCTGGGACTTCCAGCCGCTCGCGACAGGCACCGCAATTCTCGTCGCGGCGCTCATCACGGCGTTCGTCGTCAAGCTGAAACCCGGGGACTTCGGCCGCGCGATCGTCGATACATGGGTGCAGACGCGCATCGCCATCCTGACGGTGGCGACCATCGTCGGCCTCGCGTACCTGATGAACTATTCGGGCATGAACTACACGCTGGGTCTCGGCGTGGCGTCCGTGGGCGCGTTCTTCCCGCTGGTGTCGGCGTTCCTCGGCTGGGTCGCCGTGTTCCTGTCGGGCAGCGACACGTCGGGCAACGCGCTGTTCGGCAACCTGCAGGTGGTTGCAGCGAATCAGCTGAACCTGAACCCGGTGCTGATGGCCGCGACCAACTCGTCGGGCGGCGTGATGGGCAAGATGATCTCGCCGCAGAACATTGCCACAGGCGTCGCCACGACCGATCTCAAGGGTAAGGAAGGCTTCGTGTTCGCGAAGACGTTCAAGCATTCGATCCTGCTGACCGTCCTGCTCGGCATTCTCGTGTGGCTGCAGCAGAACGTGCTGCAATGGATGATTCCGCATTGACGCCTGGGCGTTGCCAGAGCGGGCGCCGCGCACGCGCGCCCGCCTGATAGCGTCAATCCTGACAGGCGGATTGTCGATTCTTGCTGTTTCATCTCATCGTGAAACGACGCGCGTAATCCCGGTGTTAGCATGCGTACGCATCGCGACTCAACTGCGCGCGACACCTTCACGATGAATCCAGTCAACATCCTCCAGCTTCTCATCCTCGCGGCCCTCTGGGGCGCGTCGTTCCTGTTCATTCGCGTTGGCGTGAGCGACTTCGGGGTCGCGCCGCTGATGGCGCTACGCGTCGGCATCGGCGCGCTGTTTCTGCTGGTCGTGCTCGTCGCGCGGCGTCCGTTGCGCGAGTCGGCGGCGACGTTGGGCACGCGCGCGCTGCCGTTGCTCGTGGTCGGCGTTCTCAATTCCGCCGCGCCGTTCTGTCTGTTCGCGTATGCGGAGATCACGCTGTCGGCGGGCGTCACCTCCGTGATCAACGCCACGACGCCGCTGTGGGGCGCCGTCGTCGCCTTCGTGTGGCTCAAGGACCGTCTGAGCGTGCTGCGTACTATCGGTCTCGCGATCGGTTTCGCGGGCGTGCTGATGCTCGTCTGGGATCAGATCGCCACGCCGAGCGGCACTAACATCTCTCCCGCCACGACGGCGCTCGCGGCCGCCGCCGCGCTCGGCGCGACGCTGCTGTACGGCATCGCGGCCAGCTACACGAAGAAGCATCTGACGGGCGTCGACGCGCTCACGGTCGCGACGGGCACGATGATCGGCGCGACGATCGTGGTATTGCCGCTGGCCGTGGCGACGTGGCCCGCGGTCGCGCCGTCCGTGAATGCATGGGGCTCGGTGATCGCGCTGGGCGTCGCGTGTACGGGCATCGCCTATATGCTGTTCTTCCATCTGATCGCCGTCGCCGGTCCCGCGCGTGCGATCACCGTGACGTTCGTGATCCCCATTTTCGGCATCCTGTGGGGTGCGCTGTTTCTCGGCGAGCACGTGTCGATGGGCATGATCGAGGGCTGTGCGGTGATTCTCATCGGCACCGCGCTCGCAACGGGCGTAGTCAAGCGCATTCCAGGCTTCGGCGGACGCGGCGTGAACGAGCGTTGCTGATTCGCTGGCCTGCTCTTCGCTGCGCTTCCTGGTAACGGCGGCGACGGCGGCAGTACAAAAGATGACCCGCGCTCCAACCATGAAGCGCGGGCGAAACCGCCGCCCTACGACGATCGGCGACGGGGCCACCGAGACGGGCGCTGGCAGACGCCCGTCCATATCTGGCGATAAGCACATCGATCCGCAGCGGGCGCAAAGCCTGGACAGATGTACGGTCAAACTTCCCGCAAATCCAGACTGCATCAGGCTTTGCGAGCTATTTCGTCAAGTTCGGGACAGTTGACAGCAGCAAGCGCGCCAATCACGCGCGGCGCGTTGTTCACACAAGTGTTTGATTTGGTGTGGAGAATCGAAAGTGAGAGCGCTGCCGGCCGCCGGGTGTGGCGCGCGTTACGCGCGGGCCGCGACTCGAGCGCGGCCCAGCGTGGATCATGCTCAATGGAGTTTGCGGAGTCCGTGAAGTCCGCGGCGCGCCGCGCGAAACTTCGAAGGTTCGAACGACAGCGCTGCGCCGCACATCACCGCGAGCACGCACGATCAGGCTCGCAACCCACATCCAGTACGGCATGACGTCGAACATGGCCGGTCTCCTTTTCATGTTGGCCTGATCGACGTCCGAGCAAGACGCATGCACGTGCGCTTCGCTTCGACTGGAAGAAGCTGTCGGGCAAAATGCGACGCCATAAAAAAAGCCCGCGTGACGATGTCCGTCACGCGGGCTTTTTGCGTGGCCGCGCGAGGCGCGCGGCCATCAGCGTCAATGCAACTGATCAACCATCAGCGACATGATCTGCTTTGCTTGCGGCGACGAATCGACGTCGCCCTTGTCGTCGACGACGGCAACACGCGTCTGGTTCGGCGTCACCGCGCGCACGTTCACGCGATACTGCTTGGCGACCTTTTCCTTGCGGCCGTGGAACACCTGGCTCCAGAAGCCCTGCTCGGCCGACGTCATGTCCTTCGGATCGACATAGCGGACAAAGTAGATGCCGCGCGTGAGATCGCGGTCGTCGACGGTGAAATTGCTGCGGTCGAGCGCAAGACCGACGCGCAGCCACGCGCGGTCATATGGCTCGCCCAGCGTCAGTTCCGTCGACGAGAACTGCGCCGACGTATCCGCCGACGAAGGATCCCGCACAGGCGTTTGTCCGGCCAGCGCGACGTTCTGCGCAGCCGTTGCGGCCGCCGCCGATTTCGCGCCGCCCGCCGCCGCGTTAGGCGGCGTTTGCGAGCCGGCCGGCGAGACATCTGCCGCCGCGTTTGCCGTACGCGTGCCCGTGTCGTTCTTGGCGAGCGTCGCCATCAGGCGCTTCAGGTATTCGGTTTCGAGCGCGGGATCATTCGGCTTCGGTTCCCACTTGCTCGTGTCGTTGTTCGCGCCGCTGAGCGCTTCGCGCAGGCCCTTCTGACTGATGAACACATAGGTGCCGCCGTTCGGCGCCGCTTCCAGACGCGTGCGGTACTTGTTGCGCTCGGCCGTCACGTACGAGTTGCCCATCGCCTTCGACAGCGTGCTGCGGATCAGGCCGTCGTTGATGGACGGATGCGTTTCGTTCCAGTCCGTCTCCATCACGCCCTTGTCGCGCTGGTCGACGACGAGCAGAAAGCCCTGTTCCTGCCAGAAACGGCGGATTTGCGGCCACGCCTTGTCCGGGCTCTGGTTGTCGAGCACGAGCCAGCTTTCCGTGCCGTCGCGCTGGATATGCATGCCGCTGACGGCGGGTGCGACCACTGCCGCGGTCGGCGCATCGCTTTGCACCTGCTGCAACGTGGACAGCGAGGTCTGACCGCTTTGCGGCGGCAGCGAACGCTGGTCTGCGGTTTCCTCGAGCATGTTCGGCGGAACAGCGAGTGACACTTCCTTCGATTTCGAGTCGCTCTTGTAGTCGATCTTGTTCGGCGACGACGTGCCGCAGCCGGCGACCAGACCGCCTGCCATCAGCAATGCTGCAAACCGCTTGGTGAGACGAAGTTCAGTCATGTTCCAGGAATCCTTCCTATAAGCCACGGAAGCCACGGCAAGTCCGTGGACTAACCCATCATTTTACCGGCCCGGCGACACGAAGTGCAAAAAGCGCGGCTTACCGCGCGTCATTTTGCTTTCAATCGAGGCCTGATTGACCCGTCCGCCTGCTGCGTCGGGTGTTCGAATTGCGAACTTCCGCGTCGGCCGCCCCCGCGCCGCAAAAAACCGCACGCATCATCTCACAATGAACCGGGAAGTCTGCATTTTGGAACGGTTTTTGGCTTGATATTTAACATTCCGACACAGTGTTTTGGGCAACGGAAACGCTCAATCGACTTGCTCTATGTCATTGATTCCCATGAACTAAATGTGCATGGTCGGGATGTCGCATTTTGAGACGCGCACGCGACGTTTCTGCGGTCGCAAATCTCATCTCAAAACCCCGGTGCTATCTTGAATTAACGATCTCAAAAAGAAACCCGAGGGTCCGAGGGAGTTGCCATATGTCATTCAACAATACTCATCCAGCGACCGCCATCGCCACATCCGTCGTGTTCGCGCTGTGCGCGAACACGCTCGCTGCCGGCGACGCGCGCGCCCAGCTCGGCGGCACGATGCCCGCGTCCCAGGTCACCGGCAACCCGACACAGCGCGTTTTGCCGGGCAGCGCAGTGCGGGTGCGTTCGAGCGTCGATGCAGGTGGCACGACCATCAACGAGTACGCGACTGGCGACGGTTTGATCTTCGCCTACGCGTGGCAAGGCCCGACCATGCCGGACCTCACGCGAATGCTAGGCCCGTATGCAGAACGGTATCGCGCGAAGGCGGCGGAACAGTTCGACGCGACGGGACTTCTTCATGCGTCGCGCGTCGAGCAACCGGACGTCATCGTTGAATCGGGTGGACAGATGCGCAGTTATGTCGGTCGGGCGTGGCTGCCGGCTGCCCTTCCCGCCGACGTTTCGCTCGCCGATCTGCGCTGACGGGATTTCCCATGAATAACGTACTGATGGGTGCAGTTCGTTTTGCGCAGGGCACGATCGTTACGCTCGCCACACTGACCACATTAGCGGGATGCGGCGGCGGCGGTTCCAGCACGACGAACACGACCGGCAATTCGCCCCAGTCAACACCCGCTTCGCCTGGCGCAACGGCCAGCAGCACACCATCGGCCAGCGCGCCCGCGCCCGCGAGCGCCCCCGTCGCGACGGTGCAGCAATCGACGATCCCCAACGTTCATCCCGTGGTCGTCACGTCGACGCCCACGCAGACCCGCAACATGCTCACGACGAGCGTGACGGTATGCGTGCCCGGTACGTCGAATTGCGTGACGATCGACAACGTGCAGGTCGATACGGGTTCGCAGGGCCTGCGCGTGCTCGCCTCACAATTGCCGGCGAGCCTCGAGCTGCCAGCCGTGCCCGCCACACCGCCTGCGGGCACAGCCAACACGCTCAACGGGGAATGCAGCGTGTTCGGCACGGGCTTTACCTGGGGCGCCGTACGCACAGCCGATGTCCGCATGGCCAGCCAGCTCGCGCCCGGCATCGCGATCCAGGTAATCGCCGACCCTTCCGTCCCGACGGTGCCGTCCGACTGCGCCGCTTCAGGCTTGCCGATGATGACGCCCAGCGCGCTGCGCGTGAACGGCATTCTCGGCGTCGGCCTGTTTTCCGCCGATTGCGGCGGCGGCTGTATCACGTCGGCCTTGCCTCGCTGGTACTATGCGTGCGACCCGACGGGCTCATGTACATCGACCAGGCAGCCCCTTGCTCAACAGGTGGCCAACCCCATCAGCCAGTTTGCGCTCGACAACAACGGCATCGTGCTCGACCTGCCCGCCGTGGGTCCGAACGGCGCGGCGACGTTGAATGGATCGATGATCTTCGGCATCGGCACGCAGGCCAACAACACGCTCGGCAACGCGACCGTGCTGAAGGCCAACACGACGAGTGGCTATGTGACAACCTCCCTCAACGGACAACCCTATTCACAAAGCTTTTTCGACAGCGGTTCAAACGGCCTGTTCTTCCCGAGCACGACGCTCGCGCGTTGCGGTTTCTGGTGGTGCCCCGCTTCGACGCAATCGCTGACGGCGACGGTGACGGGCACCAACGGTGCATCAGCTGCGCCGGCATTTTCGATTGCCAACGCGCAAACGCTGTTTGCCACCCAAAACTATGCGTTCAATAACCTTGGCGGCCCCTCGAACGCGTTCGACTGGGGGCTGCCGTTCTTCTTCGGACGGCGCGTCTACACCGCGATCGAATCGCGACTGACTTCCGCTGGCAAGGGACCGTTCTACGCGTTTTGAACCTGCCGCTCACGTGCGGTTGATGAGCGGTCGTAGCGCGATGTTTGGCACGGGTGTCGAAGAGACGGACACCCGCGCCAGCTCACCGGAGTCAGTTGCCGAGCACGATGCCGATACCTGCACGCACAATGGTGCTGTTACTGCCCGACGACGCTACGCCTGCATTGAGATTGATCGTCCCCTTCTCGTTCCAGCGCGACACGCCTAGCCCGAATGCCGCCTGGCCGCGATAGCCGGCGACACCGGCATTGAGCGTCGTGCGCCCTGGCAGATAGGGCGTAACGATCTGCAAGGCAGAAGCGGACGCAATGCCCTTTCGCGTGCTTCGGTCGAGATCGTTGATCGACTGATAGGTCTGATCGACAGCCGCATTCAACTGGTTCAGGTTGACGGCATCCGTGCCATGCGTGCCGGGCGCGACATTGACAACCTGCCGCTCGCTGCCCGCCTGACCGACCGATACGGTATTCGCCCGATCCGCCACCGAGCCCGCGCCGAGCGCAACCGAACCGCTGGCAGTGGCCTGGCTACTCGCGCCGAACGCCGAAGCGTTTGCGCCATTGACGACGGCCTGTGCGCCTACGGCCGTCGCTGCGGCAGCATTGGACTGCGCGCCGCCGCCGATCGCGGTCGACTGATCGCCATTCGCGACGGCGGCTGCGCCTACCGCCGTAGCATGCGTACCTGTCGCGGATGCGGCTTCCGTCGCGGCGTCTCCATTCGCGCTCACGAATGGCGTAGACGCCGTTTGCACGTTGATGACCCGGTTCATTGCGTCGTTCAACTGACTGAGGTTGATGGCGTCGCCAGCAAGCACGCCATTGGCCAGATTGTGAATGACGGTGCCGCCCGCCACACCTTGCCCGAGGGTCACATTCGCGTAGTCGACCTGGCCGTCCGTGTTGTCATAGACCACCGCACTCGCCATATGGCCATTGCCGTCAACGAGCCCCGCCTGCTTCAACTGGGCGACGTTGACCGCGTCGGTGTCGGCCGTACCCGCGGCGACATGCGTGATCTGCCGCTCGTTACCCACCGATCCCACCGACACCGAATTGGCGCGATCCGCCACCGCGTTCGAACCGAGCGCGACCGAATTCGAAAACGCGGCCTGTGCGCCGCCGCCGATCGCGACGGACTCCGCGCCTGTTGCCAGCGAGTCGGCAAGTGTCGAATTGGCGTGGAAGTAGCGCGGCTCGACGCCATTGTTGATCACGTTGCCGAGTGCGATGTTGAGGTCGTTGATCGCACTGGTGTTGGTCGTAACCCGGGTATCGAGATTGCCGAGTGCGTCGCCGACATTGCGAAACACGCTGCCGCCGACGCGATAGGTCGGCGCCACGACCGTTCCATCTGGCGACACCGACGCGCCGCCGCCTAGCGCCGACGCAACACTTGCGCTCAGCCCATACAGTTGACTACCGTTGATCGCGTCGTGACTGGCAGCATCGACTGCGCCGTTGGCCACGTTGCCGAGCCGCACGGGCGCACCTGCTGTCACGCCGCCCAGCGTGACGGCGTCATGCGCGGACGAGTCATACGTCACGGCATCCGCCAAACCTGACGACACAGCGTCCCGCAACTGACTGACGTTGACCGCGTCCGTGTTGGCCGTGCCGGCCGCGACGTTGACGATCTGGCGTTGCAGCGTTGCATTGCCCACCGACACCGTGTTCGCCCGGTCGGCCTTCGCGTTCGCGCCCAACGCGACAGCGCCGTCTACGAGGACAAGGGTGTTCGATCCCAGCGCCAGACTGTCTGCGGCGTTCGAACCGGTAAAGGCGTTGAAGCCAAAGGCGAGCGAGCGCTGCCCCGTTGCGATTGAAAACGAACCGAGCCCGAGTGAGTCACTGCCGTCCGCCGTCGCCATATAGCCGATCGACACCGCCCGGTCCGCATCGAAGCCTGTCGACGCGCCATAACCGATCACCGCCGAGTTCACAGCCAATGCAGCCGATAGCGAGCCGATCGCAGTCGATCCCGTGCGCGCCGCGCCCGCCCCGGCTCCGACAGCCAGCGCATTGTCGCCCCACGCATTCGCGGACGGCCCGATGGCCATTGTGTTCAGGGTGTTCGCTGCCGTAGTGGGCGCGCCCGTCATTACGTTGTTGCTCACCGCGATGTAGTCGGTGACGGAAGCAGCGCGCACCGCCTGCGGCGCCGCTGCCATCGTGCCCACACTGATCGCGACGGCCATGCCAGCATACCCGCGTCGTGCGAAACGCCCATTCGTGCAGCGACCCGGCGAAGAAGCCCGCTCACATCCAACACCTGTTCCACTTTGCAAATTGCTCATCCAAAACCTTGGTACGGGTAACAACCTCTCTCCCCAAAATGTGGCAACGTGCGGGACGTAGCGCACTCGCTTCGCATACCGAAACAATATGGTCGCAGCATTTGAAAACGATTGCGCCTACGCATCCGCAAGGATGCCTCCTACGCACCGACACTTCTTCGATGTCGGTTACGACAGGCAAATCCTACGGAGACGGTTCAACCGTCAATACAAGAAAACTCCCAAAGTCGGAATTCTTCGAGCGGCGGAGCGACGCGCGTCGAGCGGCCATGCAAGCCACACGAAGCGAACCCGGCGATAAGCAAAGGAAAGCGCGCGACGACAGTGCGCGAACGGGCCGGACGAAAACCGGCGAGAAAGAATTCGGGCTACGCGCCCTGGTGGCAACGAGACCGGGCCGCGCTACGAGCCGCCGCCCGCCAATACCTGTTCGAGCGCCATTGAACGTGCGGCTTCCTCGGCTTCTTCAGGGGTATCGAACACGCTGCCGGACACATGGACCTGATGCCATTCGGGTTTGTCGGCCGCGTCGCGGAAGATGCGAAAGCGCGCGCAGTAGCCGCGCGGCGTGACGGGCACTACGTCGATATCGACGGATGCGCCTTCAATCTGATGTCTGACGAAGCCGTCCATGCTGCCCTCCTGACATCTGCATTGCACGCGGAAATCCTAGCATGGCGGGAGTGCGTGCATTGCAACATGGCGCAAACGTGGGCGGGACTGCCGCAACGGTGCCCCCGAAGAGACACCGCCCGCATCACTCGTCGGAGTGCGTTCCGTCGTCGGGCGTCGTGTCTTTCGCGAGGCGTGCCGGCGCCAGCCAGCGGAACGCGCTCTGCTGGCCGTTCGCATCGTACGTGCATTCGGCTGCGGCGGGCACCGCGGTGGTTGGCGGCTTGGACTTCGCGATCGCGGCCACCACGGGCGCGAGCAACCCGGCTTCCAGGATGTTGGTGTTGGGCGGCTTCGCGACGGCGGCTTCCGAAGCCGTCTGCGGATGCTCGAGCGTGCCTTCGACGACCACGCGGCTGCCATGAATGCCCGAACCCGCGTGTGTCACCTTCAGCGTGTCGCGGCCGGAAAGCTCGCTCGCCGACTGCCGCATCGTCTGCTCGCATGCGCTCGTGTTTTTGTACACGGCCGCGCAGCCCGCGGACAAAGCGGCGGCAACCATGCAGCAGGCGATAACAGGAGTGCGGGTCTTCATCGATCTTCCATCATTCGGGGCGACGGCCATTGTAGCGTAGCTGTCCGCAGCCAGCATGAAGCGCGGGCGCCGGAAAGAAACAAGGGCACTCGCAGGCGCCCTTGCAACGATGCACGACAGACAGCCGTTCAGTCTTCCCAGCTATCCGGCAGGCTCTGCGTGAGCGTCGACACGAAGCTCGCGGTTTCCGGCTGCTGCGGCCGCGTAAAGATGTCACGCGAATGGCCTTGCTCGACGATCGAGCCGTTGCTCAGAAACACGACGTTGCGCGCGATCGATGCCGCGAGCCGCAGATCGTGCGTCGCCATCAGCATCGTCATGCCTTCTTTCGCAAGTTGGCGCAGCACTTCGACCACTTCGGCGGCAAGGCCCGGATCGAGCGCGGAAGTCGGCTCGTCGCACAGCAGCACTTCCGGCGAAGGCGCAAGCGCGCGCGCAATCGCGACGCGCTGCTGCTGACCGCCCGATAGCGTGACAGGCCACGCATCGGCCTTGTGCGCGATGCCGACCTTCTCCAGCAATTCGAGCGCGCGCACTCGCGCGCGTTCGCGGTCCCACTTCTGCACGGTGAGGAGCCCTTCCATCACGTTCTCGATCACCGTGCGATGCGGGAACAGCTGAAAGTTCTGGAACACCATCCCTGTGCGGCGACGCATCGCGAGCACGGCTTCCTTCGACGGCTTCTCCGTGCGGCTGAACTGGATACGCTGGTCGCCGAGTTCCAGCGAGCCAGCTTCGGGAATTTCGAGCAGGTTCACGCAGCGCAGCAGCGTGCTTTTGCCGCTGCCCGACGGGCCGATCAGCGCCGTCACGTTGCCTTGCGCGAGCGCGAGATCGACGCTGTTCAGCACGCGATGATCGCCGAAATACTTTTCGATTTTTTCGAGGCGGATCATCGTTCAGTTACCCGACGTGAAAAGCGCGTGACGGCCAAAGCGGCGTTCGAGGCGCACCTGCGCGGACGACAGCACCGAGCTAAACACCAGATAGATCAGCGCGGCTTCCGTATAGAGAATGAGCGGCTCGTAAGTCACCGACGCAATCCGCTGCGCGGCCTGAAAAATTTCCGGCACGGTCAGCACGGCGGCCAGCGACGTGTCCTTCACGAGCGCGATAAACGAGTTCGACAGCGGCGGCAGCGCGACACGCGCCGCCTGCGGCAGGATCGCGCGGCGCAGCGCCTGGCCGCGCGTCATGCCCATCGAATAAGCCGCTTCCCACTGCCCTTTCGGGATCGACTCGATCACGCCGCGTATCACTTCCGAGTTATACGCGCCGACGTTCAGCGAGAAGCCGATGATGGCGGCCGTCAGCGGATCGAGCACGATCCCGACATTCGGCAAGCCATAGAAGATGACGAACAGCTGGACCAGCAGCGGCGAGCCACGAAACAGCCACACATAGAAGCGCACGATCGCTACCGACCAGCCCGGCCCAAACAGCCGGACCAGCGCCACGATGAACGCGAGCGCGATCCCGATCGCAAACGACACGAGCGTCAACGGCACGGTGAACACCAGGCCCGCATAAAGCAGCGGCCACAGCGATTCACCCATCAGGTGCAACCATGCAGGCATGATTCAGACTCGCCTTGTCGCTTACTTGGAAACGTCTTTGCCGAAGTACTTTTCGGAGATCTTCGCGTACGTGCCGTCGGCCTTGATCTCTGCCAGCGCCTTGTTGATGGCGGCCTGCAGATCAGGATTGCCCTTGCGGATCAGGACGGCCGAATGGTCCGAGCTGTCCGAGGAGGTATCGATGGCGGCGATCTTCACCTTCGCATCCGGCTTGTGCTTCTTGAAGTCGAGGAACGACAGCGAGTCGTTGACCGTCGCGTCGACGCGGCCCGACGTCAGCAGGTCGATCGATTCGTTGAAGCCTTGCACGGGGATCACTTCCGCGCCGTGCGCAGCGGCGATCTTGCCGAAGTTGCTGGTCAGCGTGTTGGCCGACTTCTTGCCCTTCAGGTCGTCGAAGTTCTTGATCGTGGTGTTGTTCGAGGCCACGATCAGCGCGGCGTGCGACACGATGTACGGGTCCGAGAAGTCGTACTTCTGCTTGCGCGCGTCGGTCACGGCCACTTCGTTGATCACGGCGTCGTAGCGGTTCGCGTCGAGACCGGCGATCAGGCCGTCCCACTTGCCTTCGATGAACTCTGCCTTCACACCCAGCTTGGCCGCGATCGCGCGGGCAATATCGACGTCGAAGCCCGTCAACTGATTCGACGAGTCATGGTACGTGAACGGCGCATAGGTGCCTTCCGTACCGACCTTGAAGGCGCCGGCGGACTTGATCTTCGCGAGGTCGTCAGCGGCGAATGCGGCCGTCGCCGTTGCGACTTGCAACAGGCCGATCAGCAGAAGGGATCGAATCGACTTCATAGAGTGTGCTCCGAGGTTCGTTTTGTCCGGTTTTGCGTGTTGTCTGCAGGAACACCCGTCCGGCAGCGTGGGCGGACTGTAGCAAACGGTCCTTATTTCCACAACGCATTTGAAGGCTTATTCATATGCCGAGGCGGAATAAACCGGACCGATTTCTTGGGTTGTGCGCAGTATACGGTGGCAGGCCAAACCCCTGCAGACCATGGGGCCTTACTGTTGCCCGCATGTCGCATGTGGCCTGCCACGAGGCGCGAAAGCATACCCGAAAACGAAAACGGCCGCTCCCGCTGCGAAAATGCGGGGCGGCCGCGCGTGCTGCAACGCGACAAAGCGTGTACGCCAACGCCGTTAGCGCTCGACGGGATGCGGCTCCTTCAGCTTGTTCGCGACCCGCACGGCATCGTAATAGGCGGCGTTCGGCGGACGCTTGAGATACTGCCCGGCGCCACGTTGCGCGCGCAGATCGCCATCGGCCCACGCATGCGCGCCGCGTGTGAACGTATGCATCGCGACGCCCTGCACCGTCATCCCTTCGAACACGTTGAAGTCGACCTTCTGATGATGCGTCTTCACCGAGATCGTCTTCGTCGCCGCCGGGTCCCAGATGACGAGATCGGCGTCGGCGCCGACCTGCACCGCGCCCTTACGTGGATACAGGTTGAAGATCTGCGCGGCGTTCGCCGACGTGATCCGCACGAACTCGTTCGGCGTGATGCGCCCTTGGTTCACACCCTCATGCCATAACACCGACATCCGGTCTTCGACACCGCCGCAGCCGTTCGGAATCTTCGTGAAGTCCTCGCGGCCCATCGCCTTCTGCGACGCGCAGAATACGCAGTGGTCGGTGGCCGTCGTGTGCAACTGGCCTGATTGCAGCCCGCGCCACAAAGCCTCGCGATGCTCGCTGGTGCGGAACGGCGGGCTCATCACGTGCGCGGCGGCGCGCGTCCAGTCGGGATCGCGATACACCGATTCATCGATCACCAGATGCCCCGGCAGCACTTCGCCGAACACGCGCTGCCCTTCGTTACGCGCACGCGAAATCGCTTCGACGGCTTCTTTCGACGACACATGCACGATGTACACAGGCACGCCGAGCACCTGGGCAATGCGGATCGCGCGATTCGCGGCCTCCCCTTCCACTTCGGGCGGACGCGACAGCGGATGCGCCTCCGGTCCCTTGAAGCCCTTCGCGAGCAACTGCTTCTGCAACTGGAATACGAGTTCGCCATTCTCCGCGTGAACGGTGGGCAGCGCGCCGAGTTCGAGCGAACGCGAGAAGCTGTTCACGAGCACTTCGTCGTCAGCCATGATCGCGTTCTTGTACGCCATAAAGTGCTTGAAGCTCGACACGCCATGCTCATGCACCAGCGTACCCATGTCGCGATACACGGAATCGTCCCACCATGTCACGGCCACATGAAAGCCGTAGTCGCTAGATGCCTTCTCGGCCCAGCCGCGCCACTCCTTGAACGCATCCATCAGCGGCTGCTTCGGGCTGGGAATCACGAAGTCGATGATGCTCGTCGTGCCGCCCGACAAGCCTGCCGCCGTGCCCGTATAGAAATCGTCGCTGGCCGTCGTGCCCATGAACGGCAGTTCCATGTGCGTGTGCGGATCGATGCCGCCTGGCATCACATACTGGTCGTGCGCATCGACGATGTTCACGCCCGCGGGCGGATCGATCGTGCGTTCGATCTGCAGGATCGTCCCGCCGTCCTGCGGGTCCGCGATCAGCACGTCGGCTCTGTGCGTGCGGTCCGAATCGATTACCGTGCCGCCGCGAATCAGGGTTGTCATCGGGTGCCTCCTCTATTAATTCATCAGAACCGCGCGGGTCGTGTGTGACTCACGCGCTCGCCATGCTCGCACCGGGACTGCGGCGCATCTTCATCCACGTGCCGTACACGATGGAGGCGAGCGCCAGTCCCACGAACCACGCATACGTGTAAAGCGTATTGAAGAACGCGGGCACATTCGGAAACGACGCGGGAAATGCGGTATGCAAAAAGCCCGGCAGATTCGGCAGCACGCCGATCACCAGCGCGACGACAGCGGCGATGTTCCACCCGCCCGTGTAGCTGTATTCACCGTTCTCGTCGAACAGTTCGCGCTGGTCGAGCCGCGTGCCGCGAATGAAGAAGTAATCGACCATCAGAATGCCCGCAACAGGCCCGAGCAACGCCGAATAGCCAACGAGCCACGTAAAGATGTAGCCCTGCGTGGTCGCGAGAATCTTCCACGGCATCATCACGATGGCGATAGTCGCGGTAATCATCCCGCCCGCGCGATACGAAATACCCTTCGGCCACAGGCTCGAAAAGTCATACGCGGGGCCGACCAGATTCGCCGCGAGATTGCAGCACATCGTATCGAGCGTGAGGATGATCAGCGCAACGCCGACGCCGATGCCCGTCATGCGGCTGGTCAGATCGATCGGGTCCCAGATCGCCTTGCCGTAAATCACGACCGTCGCCGACGTGACGACCACCGAGATCACCGACAGCAACGCCATCGGCACGGGCAGCCCAATCGACTGGCCGACGATCTGGTCGCGCTGCGTCTTCGCAAAACGCGTGAAGTCGGGAATGTTGAGCGCAAGCGTCGCCCAGAAGCCGACCATCGCCGTGAGACTCGGCCAGAACGTGATCCAGAAAAGCCCTTCTTTCTTGCCGCCCGGCGCGAATTGCGAAGGCGCGGACAGCATCGAGCCGACACCGCCCGCTTTCGACGTTGCCCACCACACCAGCGCGATGCACATCACGACTTTGATGGGCGCCGACCAGCTTTCGAGCCAGCGGATCGAATCGGTGCCATGCACGATGAAGTAGATCTGCAAGGCCCAGAACGCGAGAAAGCACGCGAGCTGCGCGATCGAAATGTCGAGAAACGGCAGCGCCGCGCCGTGCAGCGCGTTGCCCGTCAGGATGTTGAGTAGCGTATAGATCGCGCTGCCGCCGAGCCACGTCTGGATGCCGTACCAGCCACACGCGACGATCGCGCGCAGCATCGCGGGCAGTTTCGCGCCCTGCGTGCCGAACGACGAGCGCACCAGCACCGCGTACGGAATGCCGTGCTTCGCGCCCGCGTGTCCGATCAGCAGCATCGGCACCAGTACGATCAGGTTGCCGAGCAATACCGTCAGCACCGCCTGCCACGGCGACATGCCCTCTTCCGTCAAACCGGCCGCGAGCATGTACGACGCGATGTTCATCACCATGCCGACCCAAAGCGCAGCGAAGTGATACCACTTCCACGTGCGCTGCGCGGGGCCCGTCGGCGCGAGGTCTTCGTTGTATAGACTGCTGCCGGCGTGAGTCGTATCGGCGGATTGCGCTGTCTGCTTCATCGATGGATCTCCACTTGATCGCTCTTTGATTGTTGAAGTTCAGGCCGCTTTTGCCGCGTGTTCCTGTGCGTGCGTTGTTTCAGCTGCGTCCGCAACGACTCGCGCCGGATTGTTCGGATGCGTGGTCCAGTTCGCGTACTCGCCGCTATCGACGCGCTCCATCGTGATGCATTGCTCGACGGGACACACATGCATGCAAAGATTGCACCCGACGCATTCCGCATCGACCACTTCGAAATGACGCTTGCCGTCCTTCTCGCGTGTGATCGCCTGATGCGAGGTGTCTTCGCAGGCGATATGACAGAGGCCGCACTGGATGCATTTGTCCTGATCGATGCGCGCCTTGATGTCGTACTTCATGTTCAGGTACTTCCAGTCCGTCACGTTCTGCACCGCGCGGCCGCGAATGTCGTCGAGCGTCGCGTAGCCTTTTTCGTCCATCCAGTTCGACAGGCCGTCCGCGAGATCGGAGACGATGCGAAAGCCGTAGTGCATCGCTGCCGTACACACCTGCACGCTGCCCGCGCCGAGCACCATGAATTCGGCCGCGTCGCGCCACGTAGAAATACCGCCGATGCCAGAGATCGGCAAGCCCGGGGTCTCTGAATCACGCGCGATTTCAGCGACCATGTTCAACGCGATCGGCTTCACAGCCGGGCCGCAGTAGCCGCCATGCGTGCCCTTGCCATCGACAGTCGGCATCGGCGCCATCTGGTCGAGATCGACAGCGACGATCGAGTTGATCGTGTTGATCAGCGACACACCGTCCGCGCCGCCCTTGTATGCGGCGCGCGAACCCATGCGGATGTCGCTGATGTTCGGCGTGAGCTTCACGAGGCACGGCAGCTTCGTGCCTTCCTTCACCCAGCGCGTGACCATCTCGATGTACTCCGGCACCTGGCCGACAGCGGAGCCCATGCCACGCTCGCTCATTCCGTGCGGACAGCCGAAGTTGAGTTCGACGGCATCGGCGCCCGTGTCTTCGACGAGCGGGAGAATCCATTTCCAGTCGCGCTCGTTGCACGGCACCATCAGCGAGACGATCATCGCGCGGTCGGGCCAGTCGCGCTTGACCTCTTTGATCTCGCGCAGGTTGACGTCGAGCGGCCGGTCGGTGATCAGCTCGATGTTGTTCAGGCCCGCCATGCGCTGGCCGTTCCATTGCACGGCGCCGTAACGCGAGCTGACGTTGACCACGTGCGGGTCGAGCCCGAGTGTCTTCCATACGACGCCACCCCAGCCCGCTTCGAACGCGCGGTTGACGTTGTAGGCTTTGTCCGTTGGAGGCGCGGACGCGAGCCAGAAAGGATTCGGCGAAGTAATGCCGGCAATCGTGCAGCGAAGATCAGCCATGTTCGGCTCCGTGGGGATTCGGTTTTGTCGTTTTCGCGTGATGCGTGCTTGCGTTGTCGCTTCAGGCCGCCTTGACGGCGGCGAGCGCGAACGCCGCGTCGATTGATGCCGCCGCGAGCTTGCCGTCCTGCACCGCCTGCACGGTCAGATCGATGCCGCCCGATGCCGCGCAATCGCCGCCCGCCCAGACTTTGTCCAGCGACGTGCGCAGATCGGCGTCGACTGCGATGCGGCTTTGATCGAGCGTCAACAGTTCGTGATCGAGGCCGACGCTCACGAGCGTCTGGCCGATTGCCTTGAGCACCATGTCCGCTTCGAGCGTGAAGCGCTCCGCGCTGCCGTCGCTCGCAGTGCGTTCGAATTCAACGCCCGTCACATTTCCGTCGCTGCCGATCAATCGCACAGGCTTCGCATACGTGATGAGCGTCACGCCCTGCGTCTGCGCGAAATCGCGCTCGGCCCACGTCGCGCTCATCGACTCGACGCCGCGCCGATACACCATCGTCACGCTCGTCGCGCCGAGCTTGCGGCTTTGCACGGCGGCATCGACGGCCGTATTGCCGCCGCCGATCACGATCACCCGGCGGCCAACCGGCACCGTCGCGAGATCGCTCGCCTGACGTACCTGCTCGATGAAATCGACGGCGTTCATCACGCCGTTCAGTGCTTCGCCTTCGAGTGCGAGAGCGCGCACACCGGTCAGGCCGATCGAGAGAAACACGGCGTCGTGCTGTTGACGCAGCGAATCGAGCGATACGTCACTGCCCAGCTTCACACCCGTCTTCAATTCGATGCCGCCTACCGACAACAGCCATTGCACTTCACGCTGCGCGAAGTCATCGACCGTTTTATACGCGGCGATGCCGTATTCGTTGAGGCCGCCGCCCTTGTCATGCGCGTCATAGATCGTCACGCGATGACCCGCAACAGCCAGACGATGCGCGCACGCCAATCCCGCCGGGCCCGCGCCGACGACGGCCACATGCCGTCCGCTATCCGGCGCGCGCGTGAACTTCACGGCATCGCGCGCCATCGCCCAATCGGTGGCGTGACGCTGCAACGCGCCAATCGCGACGGGCTTCGCATCCTGGTGATTGCGCACGCACGCGCCTTCGCAGAGGATTTCGGTTGGACACACGCGCGAGCACATGCCGCCCAATGGATTCGCCGAAAGGATATCGGTCGCGGCGCCCTTCAGATTGCCGTTGCCGATCTTGCGGATAAAGCTCGGGATATCGATTTGCGTCGGACACGCCTGCACACACGGCGCGTCGTAGCAGTAGTGACAGCGGCTCGCGGCTGCTGCGGCGGCTGTGGGATCGAGCAGCGGCGCAATGTCGGCGAATTCGCATGAGAGCTGTTCGGACGACAAGCGCTGCGCCGCGATGTCGCCCGTTTGCTTGATGGCCATACGCGTTCCTTCGTCAAAGTGAGGACGTAGCCGTGCCTGCCGGCTTCGCGTGAACGAAGCCGGGACGGCGTGTTTTATGAGTGCAGCGTTACAGCGTGATCAGGCTCTTTACGATGCCGGTTCGCAGGCGCGCTCCAGCATCGCGTGCAGCAACACGTTCGCGCCCGCCTCGATCCATTCGGGCGTCGCGTCCTCAATTTCGTTGTGACTGATACCATCCACGCACGGCACGAACACCATCGATGTCGGCGCCACCTGCGACAGATAGCACGCGTCATGACCCGCGCCCGACACCATGTCGCGATGCGGATAGCCGAAACGCTCGGCAGCGGCGCGCACGGACTTCACGCATACCGCGTCGAACTTGACGGGCTCGTAGTAGAAGATCTGTTCGAGCTGTGTTTCGAGGCCGATGCCGCCCGCGATCTTCGCGACGCCTTCGCGCAGCGCGGCGTCCATCTTTGCCAGCACGGCATCGTCGGGATGACGGAAATCGACGGTGAAAAACACGCGGCCTGGAATCACGTTGCGCGAGTTCGGATGCACCTGCATCATGCCGACCGTCGCGCACGCGAGCGGCGCGTGATCGAGACCGATACGGTTGACGAGATCGACCACCCGCGCCGCGCCCAGCAACGCATCCTTGCGACGCGGCATCGGCGTCGGGCCCGCGTGCGCCTCCTGGCCCGTCAGCGTGATTTCGTACCAGCGTTGGCCTTGCGCATCGGTGACGACGCCAATCGTCTTGTGCTCTGCTTCGAGTATCGGCCCCTGCTCGATGTGCAATTCGAACGCCGCGTGGAGCGGGCGGCCACCGCACGGCACGTCGCCCGCATAGCCGATGCGTTTGAGTTCTTCACCGATCGTCTTGCCGTCGACGTCCTTGCGCGACAAACCGTAGTCGAGCGTGAAGACGCCTGCGAACACGCCGGACGCCACCATCGCGGGCGCAAAGCGCGAGCCTTCTTCGTTGGTCCAGATCACGACTTCGATCGGGTGCTCGGTTTCGATGCCGCGATCGTTGAGGCTGCGAATCACTTCAAGCCCGCCGAGCACGCCGTAGATGCCGTCGAAGCGGCCGCCTGTCGGTTGCGAGTCCGCGTGCGAACCCGTCATCACGGGCAGCGCATTCGGGTTCACGCCAGCGCGCCGCATGAACACGTTGCCCATCTGATCGACGCTGACCGTGCAGCCCGCTTCCTTCGCCCAGCTGACGATCAGGTCGCGTCCCTCTTTGTCGAGATCGGTCAGCGCGAGGCGGCAGACACCGCCCTTCTGCGTCGCGCCGATTTTCGCCATCGTCATCAGGCTGTCCCACAGACGTTTGCCGTTGACGGTGATCGACGTATCGAGTCCTTGCTTCAACGCTTCGGATACCGCATTCATTCGTTGCTCCTCTGGATCAACACGCTTTGCAGTTCAACCGCGAGCGGCTTTGCGTCCTCTCGCGACGAAGTGAAACTGGTGCATCGGCGGCGCGTTCGAATTCGCTTTGGGGCATGGGCGCACAATCGGCGTGCATGTTTTCCAGGCCTTCGTTTTAGCGGTAAACCCTGGCCGCCGGCTGCTCTGCGAATCCTGTCCGATTGGACAGGTTGTAGCCGATTAAAAACATCAAATCAATGTCTTTCGTGCGAACGGGAACAGATGAACACGAGAGCGAGAACCATGCCATTGCAACGCAGCATGATTTTCTGCACGCGTAATGAAACGGCGAATGCGTTGATGTCGATCGGGGCACGAGCGGCTAGAATGAAGCGCGACGCGGCACAAAGGCTAACGATGAGACACGACGACACGGCAGTGAGCGAGACCGGCAACGACGAAGCGCCCGCCCCTTTGCGGCGGCGCAAGGCTCACATTCGTGAGAGCAATGAAGCGCATCTTCTGGCGTGTGCGGAAGCCGTTTTTGCGGAGCGCGGCTTCGAGGGCGCGAGCACGGCGATGATCGCGGAGCGCGCAGGCTTACCGAAAGCCAACGTCCATTACTACTTCCCGACCAAGCTCGCGCTCTACCGGCGCGTGCTCGAAGACCTGTTCGAAGACTGGCATCGGGCGGCGAATACGTTCGAAGGCAGCGACGATCCCGTCGAAGCAATCGGCGGCTATGTGCGCGCGAAGATGGAGTTGTCGCGGCGACGGCCGCTCGGCTCGAAGGTGTGGGCGAACGAGATCATTCACGGGGCGGACCACATGCTCGACATTCTCGAGCAGCGCGTGAAGCCGTGGCTCGATACCCGCGTGACTGTCATCGACGACTGGATCGCGCGCGGCCTGCTCGCGGACGTGGATGCGCAAACGCTGATGTACATGATCTGGGCCACGACGCAGCACTATGCGGATTTCGACGCGCAGATACGCGCGCTGGGCGGCAAGCGCGCGTTCTCGCAAAAGGCCTTCGACGCCACCACGGAGCAGGTCGTACAACTCGTGATTCGCGCGTGCGGGGCGAAGTCTGCGTCGGCGAAGAACTGAGGCCGGTGCGCGCTCAGTATGTTTCCAGATGCAGGCGCCCTTCGCGCTTGAGCCGCTGCCACAGCACGTCCCATTCGAGGCCATGCTGATCGGCGATGTCCTTCAGCGACTGCAACACGCCGTCTTCCATCCCTTTCAGCCCGCACACGTAGATGTGGGTGTTGTCGTCGCGCAGCAAGTGCGCGACGTCGACGGCACGCTCGCGCATTGCGTCCTGCACGTAGCGCTTCGACTCGCCCGGCGTGCGTGAAAACGCGAGATTCGTGTCGATGAAGTCTTTCGGCAGATTCGTCAACGGCCCGAAATAAGGCAACTCTTCCTTCGTGCGCGCGCCGAAGAACAGCATCAGCTTGCCCGTTGCGCCTTTCAGCCTGCGCCTGCGCCGATACTCGGTCATCGCGCGCATCGGTGCGGAACCCGTGCCCGTGCAGATCATCAGCAGATGCGAGTTCGGATGGTTCGGCATCAGGAACGTGCTGCCGAATGGGCCGATCACGTTGACCACGTCGCCCTTCTTCAGGTCGCACAGATAGTTCGAGCACACGCCGTTCGCCGCGTCGCCCTGATAGTCCTGGGTGACACGCTTCACGGTTAGCGAAACATTGTTGTAGCCGGGCCGCTCGCCGTCGCGCGGACTGGCAATCGAATACTGGCGCGCATGATGCGCGCGTCCATCTGCGGCGCTGCCCGGCGGCAGAATGCCGATCGACTGTCCTTCGAGGACAGGGAACGGCATCGAACCGAAATCCAGCACGATGTGATGGATATCGCTTTGCGTCTTCTCGTCCGTCAGCCGATAGTTGCCGACGACCGTGGCCGTCGTCGGATTCTTGTGCGTGTAGAGATTCACATACGGACGTGCGGCGGACCACGGCGGCACCACTGCGCCGCGCACCGTATCGACTTCGATGCCTTGCGCTTCGTCGGTGCTGTCGCCGCTCGCGGCGTTTTCTTGCGCCGGTGTCTCGGTTGAAGACGGCAACGCCATCGTGCCCTGCTCCGGCAACACGTCCCACGTGTACTGCTCGTCGATGCTATAGGCGTCTGCCTTGAGCACCGAGCGCCAGTTGTCGATCGCGCCCGTCGGACACGGCGGCACGCACGCCATGCAGCCGTTGCACACGTCCGGCATCACGACGTAATTCGTACCGTCGTGCGTGATCGCATCGATCGGACAGGTCTCTTCGCATGTGTTGCAGCGAATGCAGATCTCCGGATCGATCAGATGCTGCTTGAGAATTTCGACCGGTACGGGCGCGTTCATGATGGTTCTGCCTTTTGCTTTGCTTTACGTTGCGTTCAGTTGAAGCGCACGTATTCGAAATCGACGGGCTGGCGGTTGATGCCCATCGCGGGCGGCGCGATCCAGTTCGCAAACTTGCCGGGCTCGACGACGCGCCCCATCAGCGACGCGACGAACGCGCGATCCTCCGCGGTCGGCAGCCATTTCGCTTCGTTCGCTGCCCATTCGGCCTCGCTGATTACGCGGCCATCGGGCGACACACGCGTGCCCGCAAAGGTGCCGATCTGCCGGTTGAACGCCTTGTGCGGCACAGTCAGGCGAAAGTCGATACCGGCCTTCTCTAACACCTTGTTCCAGCGTCCGACGCCCGCGACGGAATCCTTGATGTAGTCGTCGCGCAGCACTTCGTTCATCGCGTTGAGCATGGGTACTTCGCGTTCGACCAGCTTACCGTCCGCGACATCGAGCAGCTTGTAGCTCTGCCCGTTCAGTTGATGGTCGTCGTCACGCTTGGTTTCCTCGTAGCGGCCCTTGAGGCCCGAACTGTAGAACGTCGCCGCATTCGACGAATGATCCGCGCCGAACAGGTCGATCGTCACCGAGTAGTGGAAGTTCAGATAACGCTGGATGGTGGGCAGATCGATCACGCCGGCTGCGCGAATCCTGCTTGCGT
The DNA here is from genome assembly GCF_900100565.1 of Paraburkholderia steynii. Lineage (NCBI taxonomy): Bacteria > Pseudomonadati > Pseudomonadota > Betaproteobacteria > Burkholderiales > Burkholderiaceae > Paraburkholderia > Paraburkholderia steynii. Next base: position 420,171 of record NZ_FNDI01000001.1, read on the forward strand.
CATCCGTCTTCAGTTCGTTCATCACCTGCGCGGTGCGCTGCACGACACGCGACACGCCCGATTCACCGACGAACATGTGATGCGCTTCCTCCGTCAGCATGAACTTCGTGGTCCGCGCAAGCGGATCGAAACCAGATTCGGAGAGCGCGCTCAACTGGAATTTGCCGTCGCGATCCGTGAAGTACGTGAACATGTAGAACGCGAGCCAGTCGGGCGTTTTCTCGTTGAACGCGCCGAGAATGCGCGGGTTGTCGTCGTCGCCCGAGCGGCGGCCGAGCAGCGCTTCCGCTTCCTCGCGCCCGTCGCGGCCGAAATGACGATGCAGCAGATACACCATCGCCCACAGATGCCGGCCTTCCTCGACGTTCACCTGAAAGAGGTTGCGCAGGTCGTACATCGATGGCGCCGTGAGACCGAGGTGACGCTGCTGCTCGACGGAAGCCGGCTCCGTATCGCCTTGCGTGACGATGATGCGGCGCAGGTTCGCGCGATGCTCTCCCGGCACGTCCTGCCACGCCGCTTCGCCCTTGTGCTCGCCGAAGTTGATCTTGCGATCCTGATCGCCGGGTGTGAGAAAAATGCCCCAGCGGTAGTCAGGCATCTTCACGTAGTCGAAATGCGCCCAGCCGCCAGGATCGACGCTGGTCGCCGTGCGCAGATAAACGTCGAAGTCATGCGAGCCATCGGGGCCCATGTCGCCCCACCATGACAGGAAGTTCGGCTGCCATTGCTCGAGCGCGCGTTGCAGCGCGCGGTCGTCGGCGAGGTTGACGTTGTTCGGGATCTTGTCGGTGTAGTTGATCGTGGACATGTCGGTTCCTTGAGCGCGGTGCGATGGTTCGCATTCGGTCGCGTTGGTTCGCGTTTATTCGGCTGGCGAGAGGCTTCGGATCGGTGCGACGGTGTGATGCGGGCGCGATGTGGGTCTACACGCGCGATACGTCGAATTGCGCCTTGCTGCCCTTGCCGTAGACCTTGAGCGCGCCCTTCTCGCCCACCGCATTCGGCCGGTTGAAAATCCAGTTCTGCCACGCCGTCAGACGGCCGAAGATGCGTGTCTCCATGGTCTCGCGGCCGTTGAAACGCAGATTCGCTTCCATGCCCGTCAGTGCATCCGGCGACATCGCCGCGCGCTCTTCGAGCGCGATGCGGATTTCGTCGGCCCAGTCGATGTCATCCGGCGACGCTGTGACGAGACCCAGACGCTCGGCTTCCACTGCTTTCACAGGCTGGCCGATCTTCGCGCGCACGGCATCGAGCGGTTCCGTCTCTTCGTAGAAGCGCCGCGCGAGTCGCGACTGATGCGTGACCATCGGATACAGACCGAAGTTGACTTCCGACAGCGTGATCGCAGGCTCTTCATCTTCGTTCGCGGGCAGCGCGGCCATGTAGGTGCGGTCGGCGGCAAACGCGAACTCGGCGAACGTGCCCGCAAAGCACGAACCCGGCTCGATCAGCGCAAACAGCGAGCGCGACGACACGTCGATGCGCGCAAGCGTGCGGCGCAACAGGCCGATCGTTTCGCGCACCAGCCAGTGGTCCTTGTGTTGCAGCAGCGTGGCATCGACGGCGAGCACCGCGCGCGCGTCGCCTTCTGTCTTCAGGATCCACGTGCCGATATCGAGCTCGTTCGTACGCATCGACAGGATCGCGTCGTCGAGTTCGCGCGCGAACTGCAGCGGCCACCAGTTCGCACCCTTCGCAACGATGGCGTCGATATCCGTCGGCTGTTCAGTCGTGGGCGCTTTGGCCGTGAACGTGGCCGTGCGTTTCGCCCGGTCGATGGTTACGTCGAGCGTCGCATACGTGAGGCCGTCGTCACGATCCGTGCGCTCGATTCGCGTCAGCGCTACGCCTTGCGCATCCGCTGGACGGTCGCTTTGCTGCGCGAGTTCCAATGCACGTGCCGCGATCGCCTGCTCGAACTGGTTCGGCTTCACGACTTCATCGACGAGACGCCACTCCTTCGCACGCGCGCCGCGGATGCCCTCGACCACGGTGCAGAAAATGTCGGCGCGATCGTGCCGCACCTTGCGCTTGTCGGTGACGCGCGTGAGGCCGCCCGTTCCTGGCAGCACGCCGAGCAGCGGCACTTCTGGCAGCGCCACCGACGACGAGCGGTCGTCGATCAGATAGATCTCATCGCACGCGAGTGCCAGTTCATATCCACCGCCTGCACACGCACCGTTGACGGCGGCAAGAAACTTCAGGCCCGAATGACGCGACGAATCCTCGACGCCGTTGCGGGTTTCGTTGGTGAACTTGCAGAAGTTGACCTTCCATGCATGCGACGACAGGCCGAGCATGAAGATGTTTGCGCCCGAGCAGAACACGCGGTCCTTCAGGCTCGTGAGGACGACCGTCCGCACTTCCGGATGCTCGAAGCGGATGCGCTGGAGTGCATCGTGCAGTTCGATATCGACGCCCAGGTCGTATGAATTCAGCTTCAGCTTGTAACCGTCGCGGATGCCGCCGTCTTCAGCGATGTCGATACCGAGCGTCGCGACCGGACCATTGAACGAGAGCTTCCAGTGCTTGTACTGCGAGGGATCGGTGCGGTAGTCGACTCGCACGGCGGCGGTCTCTGCCGGGAACATGGCTGCGGACATGGGGCGTCTCCTGAGACGGATGCAGATTGTTTTAGAGAAAAATAGTGCATCGTCACAGCCATGTAAAGCACTTTACTTCATGTAAACGGGTTATCACCTACTTGGATTGGCTCCGAGCCGAGTGCGGCACAAGCATTACGTTTCGTCACCCAGTTCAGCAGCGAGCCGTGCGGCGAGGCGGTCGCGCAGTTGCAGATAGGCGTCGGCCAGCGTGCGTTCGCTGGTATCGAAGGTCATGTCGGCGCGGCCGTACAGTTCGCCGCGGCCCGCAAGGATGCGCTTGAGGTCTTCCATCGCCTCCTTGTTGCCCGACATCGGCCGCAAGTCACCCTGCGCGACAACCCGGCGCATGTGCTCTTCCGGGGTGGCCTGCAGCCACACGGTGAAGCAGTGAGCTAACAGCGCATTGAAGGTAGCCGGCTCCGACACCAGCCCGCCAGGCGACGCGATCACCGCGCGCTCGTGCTCGCCGATCACCGCCTCGAGCGCGCGCTGCTCGTAGCGGCGATACGCGCTCGCGCCGTACAGCGAATGGATTTCCGCCGGCGGACAGCCCGCCATCTGCTGGATCACCTTGGTGATCTCGATGAACGGCACCTTGCGCTCCTGCGCCAGCATGCGGCCGAGCGTCGATTTCCCCGCGCCGCGCAAGCCGATCAGCGCGATGCGGTCCTTGCGATGCGGATCGCGCGGCGCCTGCGCGAACATCTCCGACAGCGCGACCCGCGCGCGTTGCAGAGCCGCCTGGTCTCGCCCCTGCAGCAGTTCGCGGATCAGCAGCCATTCGGCGGATGACGTGGTTTCGTCGCCGATCACTTCGGCGAGGGGGCAGTTCAGCGTGGCCGCGATTTGCCGCAGCACTAGCACCGATGCGTTGCCGACGCCCGACTCGAGATTCGCGAGATGCCGCTCGGACAAGCCCGTTTCCGACGCTAGCGTCTTGCGCGTCATCCCGCGGCGCGCGCGCAGCAGGCGCACGCGCTCGCCCATCGCGGTCAGGAACGGATCGCGTTCTTCGCGCTCGGCTTTCGGCGCTTCGTCGTCTGGGCGCGGGGTTGACGGAGCGTTCGCCGCAGCGTCGGAGTAAGTTTGGTTCATGTCGCGGAGCCTCATCGACTAGGTATATGTACTATAGTGCTTGACATGCTCAAGGTGAACGGTTAATTTTCGCCGCATATCGATGCAATAACAACGCCGAAAGCCCTCCACCGGATGGCATAGGCAAAATCGGAGACGCTCGGCGGACCAGCACATGAACTAAGGTGCGTATCGACCGGCAGCAAAATCATCTTGCATGAGACCTGGGCGAGGCGCGAGCAAGCAAGCGCGAAAGCGCTGGCTTCGTTCGATACGCCGGTTCAGGTCGACAGGAGGCAAGCATGTCCCCTCAGGATTTTCAGCGTCTGATTGCAGGCGTGACCGCGCAACTGGACGGCCGCCCGCTCGACGCGTCGCTAGCCGGGTGGCTCAACGCGACCTGGCCCGCAGGCAGTGCGACTTACGACGAACTCGCCGACGCATGCCGCGCGGGTGTCGCCGAGGGCTGGCTGTGTAATCGCGAGCACGACGGCATCCGCTACGGCCGCGTCATCAAACCCACACCCGACACGCACGGCTTTTCAGTCGACGTCGTCGACATGCAGGACATTGCCGGTCCGCATCACGTGCATCCACACGGCGAAATCGATCTGATCATGCCGCGCACTGAAGGCGCGACCTTCGACGGTCATCCGGCCGGCTGGTGCGTGTACGGTCCCGGCAGCGCGCATCGGCCGACGGTCGCGCGAGGTCAGGCGCTCGTACTGTATCTGCTGCCGCAAGGTGCAATCGAATTCACGCGGGACGCCAGCGTTGCCTGAAGCGCCCTCACGCGCTTTCACGTCCCCTTTTCCGTTCCCATGCACTCCGCCTCAACTCGCCGGAGGAAACATGCAAGCCTTGCTGGAATCGCACCCGCGCGAGCCCGCACCGAACGTCGCGGCGCCGCCCGCGCAGTTCAATTTCGCGTCGCATCTGTTTCGCCTCAATGACGTGCGGCCCGACAAGCCCGCCTATATCGACGATGCCGGCGTCACCACCTACGCGCAGCTCGAAGACCGCGCGCGCCGCTTCGCTAGCGCGATGCGCTCGCTCGGCGTGCATTCCGAAGAGCGCATCCTGCTCGTGATGCTCGACACGGCCGAATTGCCCGTCGCGTTTCTCGGAGCGCTTTATGCGGGTGTCGTGCCCGTGGTCGCGAACACGCTGCTGACGTCCGCCGACTATCTGTACATGCTCACGCATAGCCACGCGCGGGCCGTGATCGCATCGGGCGCGTTGCTGCCGAATGTCGAAAAAGCGATGAGCGAGGCGGAACACGACGGCTGTCTGTTGATCGTGTCGCAGCCTGTGCAGATCGATCCGCCGCCAACGTATGTGCTTGGCCAGTTGATCGACGGTGCCGAGCCGTCGATGAAACCCAATGCATGTAACGGCGACGACATCGCGTTCTGGTTGTATTCATCCGGTTCAACCGGCAAACCGAAAGGCACGGTGCATACGCATGCAAACCTGTACTGGACTGCAGAGCTCTACGCGAAGCCGATACTCGGCATCAGCGAACGCGACGTGGTGTTCTCCGCCGCCAAGCTGTTCTTCGCCTACGGCCTCGGCAATGCACTGACGTTTCCGCTTTCGGTCGGCGCGTCGGCCGTGCTGATGGCCGAGCGTCCGACACCCGACGCCATCTTCAGGCGGCTCGTCGAGCATCGGCCGACGATCTTCTACGGCGTACCGACGCTGTACGCGAGCATGCTCGTGTCGCCGAATCTGCCGCCGCGCGAGCAGGTCGCGATGCGAGTCTGCGCGTCGGCGGGCGAAGCCTTGCCGCGCGAGATCGGCGAGCGCTTCACCGCGCACTTCGGCTGCGAGATTCTCGACGGCATCGGCTCGACAGAGATGCTGCATATCTTTCTGTCGAATCGCCCAGGTGCAGTCGAGTACGGAACAACGGGCCGCCCAGTGCCAGGATATGAAGTGGAGTTACGCGACGAGGCGGGTCATTCCGTGCCCGACGGTGAAGTCGGCGATCTGTTCATCAAGGGTCCGAGCGCCGCACTGATGTACTGGAGCAACCGCGAAAAGTCGCGCGCAACCTTCCTGGGCGAGTGGATTCGCAGTGGCGACAAGTACAGCCGCTTGCCGAACGGCTGCTATCAATATGCAGGCCGCAGCGACGACATGCTGAAAGTGAGCGGCCAGTATGTGTCGCCCGTCGAAGTGGAAATGGTTCTCGTGCAACATACTGCCGTGCTCGAAGCCGCCGTCGTCGGGGTCGATCACGGCGGCCTCGTGAAAACGCGTGCATTCGTCGTGCTGAAACAAAATGCCGATGCATGCGAAGCACTCGCGGATGAACTCAAGTCGTTCGTCAAGGACAAGCTCGCGCCGCACAAGTATCCGCGCGATATCGTCTTCGTCGACGATCTGCCGAAGACGGCAACCGGTAAGATTCAACGTTTCAAACTGCGGGAACAGCTCAACAGCTGATGAACGGAATGGCCGAACCTGTCACGACCTTGCGCGAAGACGCCCGTAGCGCGTCGGTTGCGTTGCCTGCGACCGCGCAACGCGGCGCGCTGGATATCGAATACCGCTGGCTCAACGCGCAGCTGGCCGATACGCCGCTCGCTGTGTTCCTGCACGAGGGGCTCGGCTCCGTCGCGATGTGGAAGGACTGGCCGCAGAGCGTGTGCGACAGACTCGGCATGCGCGGCCTCGTGTATTCGCGCCCGGGCTATGGGCGTTCGACGCCGCGTCCGCATCACGTCAAATTGCCAGTCGATTTCATGTCGGTGCAGGCGCGCGACATCCTGCCCGCGCTGCTCGATGCACTCGATGTGAGCGCCGAGGAAAGAAAACGCATGTGGGTGATTGGTCACAGCGACGGCGGATCAATCACGCTGCTTTATGCTGCCGCTTTTCCGGATGCACTGGCCGGCGCCGTTGTGGTTGCCCCACATGTCTTCGTCGAGGACATTTCCGTCGCGAGTATCGCGGAGGCGAAGACGGCCTACGAGCAATCGGATCTGCGTAGCAAGTTGGCGCGTCACCACGACGACGTCGATTCGGCCTTCTATGGCTGGAACGACATATGGCTAAGCGACGCGTTCCGGTCGTGGAGCATCGCCGATGAACTCGAATACATTCGCTGCCCGTTGCTTGCCGTGCAGGGGTACGACGATCATTACGGCACGATGGCGCAAATCGACACGATCGCACAGCGCGCGCCACACACTCAACTGGCGAAACTCGACAATTGTGGGCACTCGCCCCATCGCGATGCGCCGCAAGCGCTCAACGATACGATCGTCGATTTCATCAATAAGCGCGACGCCACTGTACAGGCTTGAATCGGCGAGCGAAGCAAGCCGGCTTGAGAGCGCAGCAATGCATTGCACCGTAGTTCTCCACAGAAACCGTTCATAAGCCTGTGGGTAACCTGAGCAAGACCCGCTCAACTCATTGATGCAATTCAGATTGCACGCGCTGCATCCACCTCGCGTCAGCGCGCACGCTGTTTCTGCGCGCGGACACGCCGCGAGGTTGTCCACATTTTCCGTGACCAACCTTGTGGACAACGTGCCGATAACGCACTCAAGTCATTGAACCGTCACAGGGAATGCGCGATGCATCGGATGCAGCGCGCTCTGCTGCACATCGATGCACACGCGCACTGTCGCGCATCCTTACACGCATCTTTCTGCACTTCCTTCCGCGCTCGCTCTGCATTTCTTTCGTCGCCTCACGCTTCACAATAGCTACACACACGATGGCTATCGTTACGCGTCTCTCAAGCATGGCGCCGGAGGATGACGATGCCCGCTCTGCACAAAACTGCACATAGCCCGCAACGCAAGCGATTGCACTGGATGCTCGCCGTCATCGCGGCATCGATCGCCGTCACGGCATGCAGTGACGACTCGTCGATGCAGGCGTCGCAAGAACAGAACCAGCAGCAACAGACACAACGAGAGCAACAGCCCGCCCTCGCGACGACATTCAACGCCCCGCCCACGCAATCCACGTCGGCCGCCGGCACCACGCTTCAAACACCGCAATCCCCTTCCGCGCAGGCACAAACCGCATCCCCCGGCGGTGCCAGCGCAGCCGATTCCGTCGTTCTCGCACCACCCGTGATTCACACCGTCGATTGAGTTCTGCCCAGTCAGGCTCCATGCCCCCGCGTGGATGCCGCCCCTTACCGTTTCTTCCCTCACGATCAAAGGCAACATGACTTCAAAAAACCGCCGTGATTTTCTGCGAGCCGCCGCCCAGGCAGCCGGCTCCGCCACCGCATTGACGATGCTTCCCCTCGGCATCCGCAATGCGCTCGCGATTCCCGCGAACAACAAGACGGGCAGCATCCGCGATATCGAGCACATCGTCGTGCTGATGCAGGAGAACCGCTCGTTCGATCATTACTTCGGCACGCTGCGAGGCGTGCGCGGTTTCGGCGACACGCGCGCGATCAACCTGCCGAACGGCAAACCGGTGTGGCATCAACCGCTGGCGGGCGGCGTCGGCGAAGTGCTGCCGTTCCGTCCGACGGCGCCGAATCTCGGCCTGCAGTTCCTGCAAGACCTGCCGCACGACTGGCCGACGACGCACGGCGCATGGAACGGCGGCCGCAACGACCAGTGGGTGCCGAACAAGGGCACGACGACGATGGCGTACCTCACGCGCGACGACATCCCCTTCCACTATCAACTGGCCGACTCGTTCACGATCTGCGATGCATACCACTGCTCGCTGATGGGCGCGACCGACCCGAACCGCTACTACATGTGGACAGGCTGGGTCGGCAACGACGGCTCGGGCGGCGGCCCCGTCGTCGACAACTCGGAACTGGGTTACGGCTGGTCGACGTATCCCGAGGTGCTGGAAACAGCGGGCATTTCGTGGAAGATCTATCAGGACATCGGCACGGGCCTGGATGCAAATGGATCGTGGGGCTGGACGAACAATCCGTATATCGGCAACTACGGCGACAACTCGCTGCTCTACTTCAACCAGTATCGCAACGCGCAGCCGGGCAATCCGCTGTACGAGAAGGCGCGCACGGGCACGAACGTGTCGGCGGGCGGCACGTACTTCGACGTGCTGCGCAAGGACGTGCAGAGCAACCAGTTGCCGCAGGTGTCGTGGATCGTCGCGCCGGAAGCCTACTCCGAGCATCCGAACTGGCCTGCGAACTACGGCGCGTGGTACGTCGATCAGGTCTTGCAGATTCTCACGTCGAACCCCGAGGTGTGGAGCAAGACCGCGCTGCTCATCAACTATGACGAGAACGACGGCTTCTTCGATCACGTGTCGCCGCCGTTTGCGCCTTCGTCGAGTGCGAATGGACTTTCAACCGTCGACACCACCAACGAAATCTATCCCGGCGGCAACAACGGCAAATACGCCCCCGGTCCGTATGGCCTCGGGCCGCGCGTACCGATGCTGGTCGTGTCGCCGTGGTCGAAGGGCGGCTTTGTGTGCTCGGAAGTATTCGATCACACGTCCGTGATCCAGTTCATCGAAGCGCGCTTCGGTCATGGCCACAAGCTGTCGGAGCCGAACATCACGCCATGGCGTCGCACGGTGTGCGGCGATCTGACGTCGGCGTTCAACTTCAAGAACCCGAACGATGCGTTCCCGACGCTGCCGTCCACCGCGTCGTACAAGCCGCAGGATCAGAACCGTCACCCCGACTACGTGCCGCTGCCGCCCGCCGTCGGCTCCGTGCCGAAGCAGGAGCCCGGCGTGCGTCCGGCGCGCGCGGTGCCGTATGAGCTGTTCGTCCGCATCAATGACGACAACAGCGGCAAGCTCTCGATGCGCTTCGTCAACACGGGTGACGCCGGCGCGAACTTCCTCGTGTTCGAAGCGCTGAGCGCCGACGCGCCGCGCACGTACACGGTCGAAGCGGGCAAGCGTCTAGTCGATCAGTTGCCGGTGAAGGCAGATGGTTCGTATGATTTCACGGTACACGGGCCGAATGGCTTCCTGCGTCGCTTTGCCGGCAAGCAGGTGGCGCAGCATTTCTGGAACAGCCACGATCGCGCGAATCCGGAAGTCGCAGAGGGCTACGACGTCGCGAACGGCAATCTGCAACTGCGTCTGAAGAACGACGGCAACACGCGCTGCCAGTTCAAGATCGTCAATGCGTACGATTCGGGCAAGCCGCTCACGCACACGGTGCGCGGCGGCGACAGCGATACCGTGAATCTCGATTTGCGTCACGTGTACGGCTGGTACGACCTGACGATCACCGTCGATAGCGACGCGTCGTTCACGCGCCGTTTTGCGGGTCACGTCGAGACGGGCAAGCCGAGCATGAGCGATCCGGCGCTGGGCGGGCAGTAAGCGATCTAGCGCAGCTCAAAACGAAAACCCGTGCCGTTGTGTCTACGGCACGGGTTTTTTATTATCTGCGCTTACGCACGCTTCGGAATGTCCAACCCTCGCACAACGGCAGGACGCGCCAGAAACGCGTCGAGCGCGCGCTTCACATGCGGGAAGTCTTCAAAGCCGACAAGATCGGAAGCCTCGTAGAAGCCGACCAGATTGCGCACCCACGGGAACGTGGCGATATCGGCGATTGTGTAGTCGTCGCCCATGATCCACTTGCGCGTCGCGAGCCGCTCGTTCAGCACGCTGAGCAGCCGCTTCGATTCGTTGACGTAGCGCTCGCGCGGACGCTTGTCTTCGTAGTCCTTGCCCGCGAATTTGTGGAAGAAACCGACCTGACCGAACATCGGTCCGATCCCTCCCATCTGGAACATCACCCATTGAATCGTCTCGTAGCGGTCCGACGCGCGCTGCGACATCAGTTGCCCCGTCTTGTCCGCGAGATAGATCAGGATCGCGCCCGACTCGAAGAGCGGCAGCGGCTCGCCATCGGGGCCGTTCGGATCGATGATCGCGGGAATCTTGTTGTTCGGATTGAGCGACATGAATTCCGGCGACAGCTGATCGTTCGTATCGAAGCGCACCAGATGCGGTTCGTACGCGAGACCCGTTTCTTCCAGCATGATCGACACCTTGACGCCGTTGGGCGTCGGCAGCGAGTACAACTGGATGCGCTCGGGATGCGCAGCGGGCCACTTTTTCGCGATCGGGAAAATGGATGGGTCAGGCATGAAAGGTCCTTGTGAGCTTAAGTCGGAAAACAGGGACCAATATAGACGGGTTGAGTGCGCTTTGCTTGCGGTTGGACGGATGAGGCTCGCGGGCGCAACGTCGTGCGGTCTCCCTCAATCGATACGCGATATCCGCGCCTGCGTCTCCGACGGATCGAACAGATGCGCCAGCGTACGCACGCTCAGATAGCCGATGAACAGATTCGCGCCGACGAACACGGGCACCGACAGCGTCTGGGCAGGCGGCACGCCCGCGTGCGCGAGCTTCATGCACGCGAGCGCCGCCGACGCGACACCGAACGTGTACGCCCACCATGACGGCGCGAACGGATGCTTCGTCAGCCAGCCGCCGAGCCGCAAGCCAATCAGCATCTGGAACAGACCATAGCCGAGCAGCATCACGATCCAGTGATCGACGGAACCCGGCTGCAACACCAGCGCAGCCGCCGCGCCGACGACGGGCGGCGCGAACTGGATGCCGAGCAACGGCCGCTGCTTGGGCGGCAGCGCGGCACCGTGCCACAAGCGATAGATGATCAATGGCTCGATTGCGAGCCACGAAAAAATGCCCGCACCGAACAGCAGCCAGCCCCATTCGGGACGGCCCATCGTGGCGAGCGCCGCCGCGCCTGTGAAGTTACCGGCGACGGTCGGCAGATAGAGCGTGGGCGCCGTGTCGAGCATGTCGCGCCCGCCCTGCCACAACATGCCCGTATGCCATAGCGCGAAACTCAGATGCCACGCGAGCCCTGCCACGGCGAGCGCCGCTGCAAGTCCGCGGGAATACGGGAAGACGGCCTGCACGATCAGCAGCGTCGACACGCCGAGCAGCGCGGCTGTGCCGCCCGCGACGGGATGCTTGAACTCGTCGACGACTTCGGCGGGATTGCGCAACGCGTGCAGCACATAGGTGATCAACAGTCCGCACCAGACGAGCGTCGCAAGCAGCAGGATCGCTTCGCCAACGGCGGCGCTCACATGCCACATTCGCGCAGCGACCCGCCATGACTGGCCGAGGCCGGACAGACCGAGCACGATGCTGAAGAGCGAAGCGGAAATCGAGGTGCTTTTCATGTTGCGGGTTGATCTGACTGCGTGCGAAACGCGTTGCGGCGCAGTGGGAAAGCGAGCATGCGTAGCCATGCACGCACGCTCGATCCGTTCGCGCGAAATTGCCCGAAGTATGCAGTCGATACGTGGATCGTGCCCGACAGAAGGATTGGTCGAAGTGCGTCGACATGCGGGCGGTAGGGCCGTCAGCCGCCCGCGGGACGGCGTCGGCCCGTTGATCGATTACCGGATGGCCTGAGCCCTGTGCGGCAATCGTTGTGGCAACGTGTCGCAGACGTGTTTCCGCCGCGCCCGGTTTCGAGCGCGATGGTTGCGCGGGCGAGACCAGGCGCGGGCGGTGCGTCAACGTTTCAGGGCTATGCGAGGCGCTTGATAGCCTCACCCTGACGCGCGCGGCATCGTGTCGAACGACGCCGCCGCGCCGCCTTTGCTACGTCAGCCTGCACTCACACGCGCGCCCTCTACTTGTTCGCCAGCGTCACCCGCTACCCTTGCGAGTACCGGCTCCAGAGCCCGTCCCGTATGGCTCGCCGCGACGCGCACCAGGCCTTCGGGATCTGTCGACGCGACGATCGAGCCGCCACCCACACCACCCTCGGGTCCGAGATCGATGATCCAGTCCGCTTCGGCGATCACATCGAGATCGTGCTCGATCACGACAACGCTGTGCCCCGCGTCAGCGAGCCGATGCAGCACGCGAATCAGCTTCGCGACGTCGGCCATATGCAGGCCGACAGTCGGTTCGTCGAGCACGTACAGCGTGTGGGGCGCCTTTTGTCCGCGGCGTGTGATGTCGTCACGCACCTTGCTGAGTTCGGTGACCAGCTTGATGCGCTGCGCCTCGCCGCCCGACAGCGTCGGCGACGGCTGGCCGAGCGTCAGATAGCCAAGGCCGACGTCTTTCATCAGTTGCAGCGGGTGCGCGATGTTCGACATCGGCGCGAAGAAGTCGACGGCTTCGTCGATTTCCATCGTCAGCACGTCGCCGATATTCTTGCCGCGCCACGTCACCGCGAGCGTTTCCGGATTGAAGCGCTGACCATGGCACACATCGCACGGCACCTTGACGTCGGGCAGGAAGCTCATGCCGATCGTGCGCACGCCTTGTCCTTCACACGCCGGGCAACGGCCGTCGCCCGTGTTGAACGAGAAGCGCGATGCCGTGTAGCCACGCGCCCGCGCTTCAAGCGTATCTGCAAACAGACGTCTGATGGTGTCCCATACGCCAATGTACGTGGCAGGACACGAGCGCGGTGTCTTGCCAATCGGCGTCTGGTCGACTTCGAGCACGCGGTCGATCGGCTCGAAGCCGCTAATCGATTCGCAGCCCTGCCACGCATGCGCGACGTTCAGCGACGGCCGGGGCGCGCTGCGTGCGAGCACGCTCGAACGACGGTTCGCAGCGGGCGCCTCATCCGTTTGCGCGGCCTTGCGCGCGCGGCGCACGGCGGGCGACGACAGCACCGACCGGCCGACGGCATCGAGCAGATTCGTCATTAGCACATCGCGCGCGAGAGTCGACTTGCCTGACCCGCTCACACCCGTCACGGCGACGAGACGCCCGAGCGGAATGCCGACGGTTACGTCGCGCAGATTATGCAGCGTTGCGCCATGCACGGTGAGCCATCTCTCCGGCACGGCGGGCGCGCGTTTTGTTGCGAGCGAAACAGGACGCCGCGCTTGCAACGGATGCAGAATCGGCTGTGCGAGAAACTGACCTGTCAGCGAATTCGACTGCGCGGACAGATCGCCGACGCGCCCCTGCGCGACCAGCGTGCCGCCGCGCTTGCCCGCGCCCGGACCAATATCGATGATGTGATCCGCGCGGCGTATGGTGTCCTCGTCATGCTCGACGACGACTAGCGTGTTGCCCTTGTCGCCGAGCTTGCGCAGCGCGTTCAGCAAAATCTGGTTGTCGCGCGGATGCAAACCAATGGTCGGCTCGTCGAGCACGTAGCAGACGCCCTGCAGATTGCTGCCAAGCTGCGCCGCGAGACGGATGCGTTGCGCTTCGCCGCCCGACAGACTCGGCGCTGCCCGGTCGAGGCTCAGATAACCAAGACCCACTTCTTCAAGGAACTGCAGGCGGCTGCCGATTTCACTGATCACGTCGCGTGCGATTTCCGCATCGCGCCCGGTCAGTTCGAGTTCATCGATCCAGCGTCGCGTATCCGTCACGGTCCACTGCGCCACGTCGACGATCGACGTTTCGCTGAACGATACAGCGCGAGCGGACGGATTCAGACGCGTGCCGTGACAATCCGGACACGGCTCGTCGACGACGCCCTCCGGTTCCTGCTCGTCCGACGGCAAAGTCTGTTCGCGGCCGCGGTTGTCGTCGACCAGGACCGTGTCGTCATAGGCGGCGCGCTGTTCGCGGGTCAGTGCGAGACCCGTGCCGACGCATGTGGAACACCACCCGTGCTTGCTGTTGTACGAAAACATGCGCGGGTCCAGTTCGGGATAACTGGTGCCGCACACAGGACACGCGCGCTTGACCGACAGCACCTTCACTTCGCCGACATGCGCGGTCGGCCCGTTGCGGGTCATCGCGTGTTCGAGGCCGTCGAGCGGCGCGAGCAGATGGATCACGCCCTTGCCCGCTTCGAGCGTTTCGTCGAGCAGACGACGCAGTTCGGCTTCCTTGTCCGCCGACACCACAACGTCGCCAACCGGCAATTCGATCGTATGCTCGCGGAAACGATCGAGCTTCGGCCACGGATCGACGGGCACAAACTCGCCGTCGACACGCAAGTGCGAATTGCCGCGCGCTTTCGCCCACTTTGCGAGGTCGGTATAGACGCCCTTGCGGTTCACGACGAGCGGCGCAAGCAGTCCGACATGATCACCTTTGTGATCGCGCATCAACTGCGCGACGATCGACTCGACGCTTTGCGACGTGACGGGCGCGCCGTCGTGAATGCAATGCTGGATGCCGAGCTTCACGTACAGCAGACGCAAGAAGTGCCATACCTCCGATGTCGTCGCGACCGTGCTCTTGCGGCCCCCGCGCGACAAACGCTGCTCGATCGCAACGGTGGGCGGGATGCCATACACGGCGTCAACTTCGGGCCGGCCGGCGGGCTGCACGATGGAACGCGCATAGGCATTCAGCGATTCCAGATACCGGCGCTGCCCTTCGTGGAACAGGATGTCGAATGCGAGCGTCGACTTGCCCGAACCGGAGACGCCTGTGATGACGTTGAACTTTCCATGTGGAATATCGACGTCGAGCGCTTTGAGGTTGTGCTCGCGCGCATTGACGATACGCACGACGTCTTCGCCTTCCACCGCACGCCGCGCGCGCGCCGCGGTCAGCGCCGTCTGGAGCGGCATGCCATGTGCGGCGGCTTCCGCCTTTTCGGCCGCCTCGGTCGGCTCGATGGCGAGCCCCATCGCGCGGTCGTATTGCACGAGCGCTTCGCCTGTGTGCGAACCCTGGCATTGCTTGACGTCTTCCGGCGTACCCGCGCACACGACGATGCCGCCGGCATCGCCGCCTTCGGGACCGAGATCGATCAGCCAGTCAGCCGCACGGATCACGTCGAGATTGTGCTCGATCACGATCAACGAATGACCGCCCGCCAGCAGCTTGCCGAACGCCTGCATCAGCTTGGCGATATCGTCGAAGTGAAGGCCAGTGGTCGGCTCGTCGAACATGAAGAGGCGCGCCGCCGGCACCTGCTTCGCACTGCGTGCCGTCTTCGCCTGAGCGGTTTCCGCCAGAAAGCCCGCGAGCTTCAGACGCTGCGCCTCGCCACCCGACAACGTCGGCACCGGCTGGCCCAGTTTCACGTATTCGAGACCGACATCGACGATAGGCTGCAACACGCGCAGCACTTCGCCATCCGCGGCGAACAGGGTGACCGCCTCGTGCACGGTCAGTTCGAGCACGTCCGCGATGCTCAGCGCGCGACCGGCGCGCTCGATCTTCACCTCGAGCACTTCGGGCCGGTAACGGCTGCCGTCACAGTCCGGACAACGCAAATAGACGTCGCTCAGGAACTGCATTTCAATATGTTCGAAGCCGGAACCGCCGCAGGTTGGGCAGCGGCCGTCGCCGGAATTGAAGCTGAACACGCCCGCGCCATAACCGCGTTGCAGCGCGAGCGGCGCCTTCGCGAACAGCTTGCGGATTTCGTCGAAAGCGCCGACGTAGCTTGCGGGATTCGAGCGCGTAGTTTTGCCTATCGGCGACTGGTCGACGAATATGGCGTCGCTGATCTGCTCGACGCCCGTCAGACTGCGGTGCGCGCCCGGCGATTCCGTCGCCTTGCCGAGTTGCCGCGCCAGCGCGGGATACAAGACGTCCTGGATCAGCGTCGACTTGCCGGACCCTGATACGCCCGTCACGCACACGAGACGTTGCAACGGAATGTCGACCGTCACGTCGCGTAGATTGTGCTGGCGCGCGCCTTCGAGCACGATGCGCGGTGTGCTTGTGTCGACCGGCCGACGTGCCCAGTGCGCGGCATCCGCGACGTGCTTGCGTCCGCCGAGATACTCGCCCGTCAGCGTGCCCGCCGAGCGGATCTTGTCCGGCGCGCCGTCGTAGATGATCGTGCCGCCGCGCTCGCCCGGGCCCGGGCCCATGTCGATCAGGCGATCGGCGGCGAGCATCACGGAAGGATCGTGTTCGACGACGACGAGCGTATTGCCCGCATCGCGCAGCCGATGCATCGCTTCCACGATTCTGTTCAGGTCGCGCGGATGCAGGCCGATGCTTGGCTCGTCGAGCACGAATAGCGTCTTGGTCAGCGACGTGCCGAGTGCCGTGGTCAGGTTGATCCGCTGCACTTCGCCGCCCGACAGCGTACGGCTCTGACGATCGAGCGTGAGGTAGCCGAGGCCGACGTCACACAGATATTTGAGGCGCGTGCGCACTTCGGCGAGCAACAGCTTCAGCGCGTCGTCGAGCAGCGCGCTCGGCAACGTGATCTCGTCGAAGAAGCGTCGGATGCGTTCGATGGGCAGCAGCATCAGGTCGTGTACCGTCAGCCCCGCCAATGCTTCGAGCTGCGCACGATTCCAGTCGACTCCGCGCGGCATGAAACGCCGTGCCGCCTCCAGCACTCCGTCCGCATTCTGTTTCGAACCTAGTCGCCACAGCAGCGATTCCGTCTTCAGGCGCGCGCCGCCGCACGTCTCGCAAGGCGTGTAGCTACGGTACTTCGACAGCAGCACGCGAATATGCATCTTGTACGCTTTCGACTCCAGATAGCCGAAGAAGCGCTTCACGCCATACCACTGTTTCTGCCACTCGCCGTCCCATTCCGGCGAGCCGTTTATCACCCAGTCGCGCTCGGCTTCCGTGAGCTCGGACCAGCGTGTGTCGCGGCGAATGTTGGCCTTCGCCGCGTAGCGCATGAGGTCGTCCTGACACTCCTTCCATGCGGGCGTCTGCATCGGCTTGATTGCGCCGCCGCGCAGCGTCTTGCGCTCGTCCGGAATCACAAGGCCGAGATCGACGCCGATCACCCGCCCGAAGCCGCGACATGTATCGCACGCGCCATAGGCCGAATTAAACGAGAACAACGCGGGCTGCGGATCGGCGTAGCGAAGATCGCTGTCCGGATTGTGCAGCCCCGTGGAGAAGCGCCAGATCGGCGGCTCGGCTTCTTCGCCCTCTTGAGACTGCGACAGCACGTAGACGTTGACGCGCCCGCCGCCGCGTTTGAGCGACGCCTCGATAGCCTCGACCACACGCGCTTTTTCGACCTGATGCAGACGGAAACGGTCGGCCACGACGTCGAGCACCTTGCGCATGCCTGTGGGCGACGCGACCTCGCGCTGCGCCTGAACACGCGTATAGCCGCTCGCGGAAAGCCATTGCTCGACTTCCGCCTCGCTCGTCGATTCCGGTAGCTCGACCGGAAAAGTCACGACGATGCGCGGGTCGTCATTGGTCGTGCGGGCGTCCAGGTCGGAGTAAATCGTCTCCGGCGAATCGTGCCGGACCGGCTGAGCGGTCTTGCGGTCGAACAGTTCCGCCGCACGCGCGTAAAGCAGCTTCAAGTGGTCGTTCAGTTCCGTCATCGTGCCGACCGTGGAGCGGGAACTGCGCACCGGGTTGGTCTGGTCGATGGCGATGGCGGGCGGCACACCGTCGACGCGGTCGACCTGCGGCCGGTCCATCCGGTCGAGAAACTGGCGGGCGTACGCGCTGAACGTTTCGACGTAGCGCCGCTGCCCTTCGGCATACAGCGTGTCGAACACGAGACTCGACTTGCCCGAGCCCGACGGCCCCGTCACGACGGTCATTTCGCCCGTGTGAAGGTCAAGGTCGACGTTCTTCAGGTTGTGCTGGCGTGCGCCACGAATTCGGATCGTTCCGTTAGATGACAATTTGCCTGTCCGTCTGAATGAGTTGGCCGGGGCATGATGGCCGGCCGTTTGCGGCCACGCGTGCTCGTGCGGCGAAGTTCGTGCGGCGCGCGTAGCCGAGATAGCTGGTGGCCGCCGCGCCGGATAGGTGAATACTATACTGTATGTTTATACAGTTTTGCACGCCGATTGCACGACGATAACGCTGCGAACGGCATAAGCCAAATGACCAATGTGTGACGCGGTGAACTTCGTGCGGTTCAGCGTGGAATCGAGTCAATCCTGGCGCAGGCTCGCGCCGCGTGCGTCATGTGCCGACGCGCAACGCAAAAGAAAAACCCGGTGGAGCACCGGGTTCGAATGGCCGTCCCCCACAGCCTTCGGGCGAAGGCCGCGCGGCCGCTTACCACACGCCATCTGTCACCTTGCGGCGGTCGAATGCGCATCGACGATGGTCTTCGTCTGGTTCGCCCCCCGGCGGACCACGAAGCGTCGGACGACTCCTCGCAGCACCTCATGCATCGTCCGAACGCTCGAACAATGTATGAGCGCAGGCTTAACGGAAACTTAAAGCGCGACGCGCTTGCTGGACGGGATGCGGTAAGGCGCACAGAAGCCCCTCAAATACTCCGTGCTTGCGGCTGGAAGTTCGATGCGGGGTGCCTATCATTCTTTGGAACGCCGAGGTGGCGGCATCGGGTTGTGGATTCAGTAGGATGAATCTGCACGCGGTGCGGGCTCCCGAGCGCCGCAATCCGCAGCGCCCGTCCCGGTGACGGCTCGCCACTGGCCGGCATCGCCGCGATTGAAGTGGAGGTGCGCAATGAAGTTCATTGTTCAGTGGAACGGGCAGCCAACAGCACAGCAATCGGCCGTCGAGCGCTTCATGAAAACGGGCGGCGCCCTACCGCCCGATGGCATCACGATGCTTGGACGCTGGCATTCGATCGGCGAGTTGAGCGGCTGCGCGATCGTCGAGTCCGACAGCACCGCACCGATGGCCGCATGGATGCTGCAATGGGGCGATATCTTTACGTTCAGGATTTCGCCCGCCGTCACCGACGAGGAACTCGGGGCAGCGTTGGGTGCGTTTCTGGCGCAGAAGTGAGGTGCTGCTGCGTTTGGCGATCGCGTTGATCCCGCGGGACATCGATTAATCAGGATGACGATGCAGTTCGATGTTTATCCGGAACACGCGCAGAACGGCGGCGCAAAAGAAAAAAGGACTTACGGCATGACACCGTAAGTCCTTTTTGTCTTTCTGGTCGGGGCGAGAGGATTTGAACCTCCGACCACCTGCACCCCATGCAGGTACGCTACCAGGCTGCGCTACGCCCCGAAAGAACGAAAGTATAACAGAGCCTTCTGACGAATAGAACTGCAACAATCAATCTCGATACAACTAAATCGTTCAATGCCCGAGCAGGTCGATCACTTGCAGCAACTCCTTGCGCAACTGATCGACATCGACCGTGGCCGTGGTCGCAGTCGGTTGCATGACCGTACCTTCGACCACTTCGCCCTCGCCTTCCGCGGCTTGACCAGCGCCATGCGCATCGAGCCGGTTGCGCGCGCCGTTGATCGTGAAGCCCTGCTCGTACAGCAGTTCACGGATCCGCCGGATCAGCAGCACCTCATGATGCTGGTAGTACCGGCGATTGCCCCTGCGCTTCACCGGACGCAACTGCGTGAACTCCTGCTCCCAATACCGCAGCACATGCGGTTTCACACCGCATAGTTCGCTGACTTCACCGATCGTGAAGTAGCGCTTCGCGGGAATCGGAGGCAAGACGACTTTTTCGATCGTCGCTGTCATCGTCAGTTAGCGGTCGGATAACCGTCGTAGTGGTTGCGCGGGCGCGCGAATCGATCAGCGCGCGAAGCTCTCTTCAGCGCCGTTCTCAACCAGCGCCTTCAGCTTTTGACTTGCGTGGAACGTCACGACGCGGCGCGCGGCGATAGGAATCGCCTCGCCCGTTTTCGGATTTCTGCCCGGACGCTGTGGCTTGTCGCGCAACTGGAAGTTGCCGAAGCCGGACAGCTTGACGCTGTCGCCACTCTCCAACGCGTCGCGAATTACCTCGAAGAATGCTTCGACCATGTCCTTCGCTTCCCGCTTGTTGAGCCCGACGTTGTCGAACAGCAGCTCGGCAAGCTCAGCCTTGGTGAGCGTCGGCGCTTCGCCCGACGCGCTGGAGGTTGAGGTAGGGATATCGCGGATCATGGCGCTACGCTGCGCCGTAAGAAGGGCTTCGAAATCACTCGAGTTCATTTCATTCATATCTGTCAAATGGCGCGTCAACCTGAACGGAACTTGCGGAACAGCCGTTATCGGTTATCCGCGCAACCGGGCGCCATATACTCGAGCAAGACGATCCACCAGAGTCTGAATGGCCAGATCGACCGTTTCATCCTGAAGGGTGCCACCAGTATCTTGCAAGGTTACACGGAACGCAAGGCTTTTCTCGTGTACTGCCAGCCCGCCGGAAGTATTTGATTTTGCACGAAATTCATCGAAAAGCGCAACCCTTTGAATGGTCTTGCAAGCCTCGTCCGAAAGCGCCTTTTGCATCTCGTCAAAGAGCGCCTGAACTTCGATTTTCTGATCAACGACGATCGCGATATCGCGCCGCACGGGCGGGAATTTCGACACTTCCGTCGGGGTCGGCAGCGCGCGCTGCATCAGCGCCTCTGCTTCCACTTCGAACAGGATCGGCGCATGCGGCAGGTCGTACTTCTGCATCCAGCGCGGATGCAGTTCGCCAATCCAGCCGATGGCGCGGCCATCGATTTCGATGCGCGCGCTACGTCCGGGGTGCAACGCAGGATGTTCAGCCTTCACGAAGCGCGCGACGGCAGGGGCCAGCAACGCTTCGAGATCGCCCTTCACGTCGAAGAAGTCGACGGCACGCGTTTGCGCGCCCCACTGCTCTTCGACCACGGGACCATACGCGAGCGCGCCGAACATCTTCGGTTGCGCGAAGCCTTCGACGGCCAGTTCACCCGCCTTGATCGATGCGTCCGGGAGGAACACGCGGCCCGCTTCGAACACGCGAATGCGGTCCGCGCGACGGTTCAGATTATGGCGCAGCACGTTGATCAGGCTGCCGAACAGCGTAGTGCGCATCACCGACAGCTGGCTCGCGATCGGATTCAACAGGCGCACCGGCTTGTCGTTGCCCGCGAAATCCTGCTCCCATTCGGCATCGACGAAACTGAAGTTCACTGTCTCCGCGTAATCGCGCGCCGCGAGCGCGTGACGCAGCGTGTGAACGGAGCGTTGCGTTTCGTTCGTACGGCGCATCTCGCTGCGCGCGACGGGCGGGTTCGCCGGAATCTTCTCGAAGCCGTAAATGCGCGCGACTTCTTCGATCAGGTCCTCTTCGATTTCGATATCGAAGCGATATGGCGGCGGCGTCACGAGGAAGTCGTCGCCTTGGCGGTCGAACGGCAAGCCAAGGCGCGTGAAGATCTGCGCGATTTCGTCAGCGCTGATCGCCACGCCGATGATGCGGTTCGCGCGCGCGACACGCATCTTGACGGGCTCGCGCTTCGGCACGTTGACGATCTGATCGTCGACGGGGCCGGCCTCGCCGCCGCAGATGTCGAGAATCAGCTGCGTGATCCGTTCGATGTGCTCGACCGTCGTCGAATAGTCGACGCCCCGTTCGAAGCGATGGCCCGCGTCCGTCGAGAAGTTATAACGGCGCGAACGGCCACGAATGCTATCGGGCCACCAGAACGCGGCTTCGAGATAGATGTGGGTCGTATCGAGCGTGACGGCCGTGCTGTCGCCGCCCATGATGCCCGCGAGGCTTTCGATGTGGTGATCGTCGGCGATCACGCCAACCGTTTCATCCACTTCGACCGTGTTGCCGTTCAGCAGCTTGAGCGACTCGCCGGGCTTGCCCCAGCGCACGTCCATGCTGCCGTGAATCTTGTCCAGATCGAACACGTGCGACGGACGACCGAGTTCGAGCATCACATAGTTCGAAATGTCGACCAGCGCCGAAATGCTTCGTTGACCGGAACGTTCGAGACGCTCGACCATCCACGCCGGCGACTTTGCGCGCGCGTTGACGCCACGGATCACGCGGCCCGAGAAACGGCCGCACAGGTCCGGCGCCGAAATCTTGACGGGCAGCGTTTCGTTGAGCTTGACCTCGACGGGCTTGATGTCGAGCGGACGCAGCGGCGCGCCCGTGATCGCGGCCGTCTCGCGTGCGACGCCGAACACCGACAGGCAATCCGCCTTGTTCGGCGTCAGCTTGATCTCGAACACGGTGTCGTCGAGGTTCAGCGTTTCGCGGATATCCTGGCCGATCGGCGTATCTTCCGGCAGGATCAAGAGGCCGCTATGATCTTCCGACAGCTTCAGTTCACGCGCCGAGCACAGCATGCCTTCGCTCTGTACGCCGCGCAGCTTCGACAGCTTGATCTCGAACGGCGCGCCGCCCTCTTCGGCGGGCGGCAGTTGCGCGCCCACCAAGGCGACGGGCACCTTGATGCCGGGCGACACGTTCGGCGCGCCGCACACGATGTTCAGCGTCGCGCCCGTGCCGGCGTCGACCTGACACACGTTGAGCTTGTCGGCGTCCGGGTGCTTGACGACTTCGAGCACGCGGCCCACGACGATCTTCGACGTCGGCGGCGCAGCGGGACGCAGGTCTTCCACTTCGAGACCGGCCATCGTCAGGGCGTGCGACAACTCGTCCGTCGTCAGTTGCGGATCGACAAAGGTTCTGAGCCAGGATTCCGGGAATTGCATGGTTCTGTACGTTCTAAACAGGTTGTGTCCGCATCCGGGCAGTATGTCGACAATGTCGGCACCAAGCCGGAGGCGCTGTTTGCGGCGTGGCACTCAGGTTGCCGAATGCCATGCCGCTCTCGTCGCGTGCTTAAAGCCTGTTGGCTCGCGCTCTACGCTTAGGCTCGCCTCAGGCGAACTGGCGCAGGAAGCGCAGGTCGTTTTCAAAGAACAGACGCAGGTCCTGAACGCCGTAACGCAGCATCGTCAAACGCTCGAGGCCGCTGCCGAATGCAAAGCCGATATAGCGCTCGGGGTCGAGGCCCATGTTGCGGATCACCGTCGGGTGAACCTGACCCGAGCCCGAAATTTCGAGCCACTTACCGGCGTTCTTGCCATGCTCGAACATCATGTCGATCTCGGCTGACGGCTCGGTAAACGGGAAGTACGACGGACGGAAGCGCACGAGAATATCGTCGCGCTCGAAGAATTTCTTGAGGAAGTCGGAGTAGACGCCCTTCAGGTCGGCGAAGCTGATGTTCTCGTCGATCCACAGGCCTTCGACCTGGTTGAACATCGGCGAGTGCGTCGCGTCGCTGTCCACGCGGTACGTGCGGCCGGGCACGATCACCTTGATAGGCGGCGTGTTGGTGCGCGCGTAGCGGACCTGCATCGGGCTGGTGTGCGTGCGCAGCAGCAACGGACGGCCTTCGGCATCCTTGCCGTCGACGTAGAACGTATCTTGCATTGAACGCGCCGGATGGTTTTCCGGGCTGTTCAGCGACGTGAAGTTGTACCAGTCGGTTTCGATCTCCGGGCCGTCGGCCACATCAAAACCAATCGTACGGAAAATCTGTTCGACGCGCTCCCACGTGTGCATCACGGGGTGCAGACTGCCCGTGCCCGCGCCGCGGCCGGGCAAGGTGACGTCGATGGCTTCGGCGGCGAGACGCTGGTTCAGCAGCGCGTCGGCAAGCGCCTGGCGGCGCGCCGTCAGCGCGGCTTCGACCTGCTGCTTGACGATGTTGATCCGCGCGCCTTCCGTCTTGCGCGTTTCGGGATCGAGCTTGCCGAGACCCTTCAACAGTTCCGTCAGTGCGCCCGACTTGCCGAGAAAGCGTGCCTTCTCGTTTTCGAGCGTGGTGACGTCGGAGGCTTGTTCAAAGGCGCTTTTTGCGTCGGCGACAATCTGGTCCAGATCCATTGATCCCATCTTTTCAACGTCAGTATTCAATCGAAGTAAAACTGGCTCGACCAACAAAAAAGGGGCTCGGTGAGGAGCCCCGTTTTTTGTTGCAGCGTCACCGAGACTACCGGATTGTCCGCTGCAACGAACCACGCAGTACTAGATGCTAACAGCGCACTCAGGCTGCAACGGCGGCTTTCACCTGCTTGACGATCGCAGCAAAAGCAGCCTTGTCGAACACAGCCATGTCGGCCAGCACCTTGCGGTCGAGTTCGATCGACGCCTTCTTCAGGCCGTTGATGAACACGCTGTACGTCATGTCGTGCTGACGCACCGCCGCGTTGATACGCGTGATCCACAGTGCGCGGAACACACGCTTCTTGTTGCGGCGATCGCGGTAGGCGTATTGGCCTGCGCGCATAACCGCCTGCTTGGCGATGCGATAGACGTTATTGCGGCGGCCGCGGTAACCCTTGGCCAGGTTGATGATCTTCTTGTGGCGGGCCCGTGCGGTAACCCCACGTTTGACTCGAGGCATGTTTCGCTCCTATGAGTGTCGGTTAAGGGTTAGGCGAACGGCAGCATCGCGCGTACGGAGTTCAGATCGGAATCATGAACTGCCGTGGAGCCGCGCAGGTGACGCTTGTTCTTGGTGGTCTTCTTGGTAAGAATGTGGCGCTTGAAGGCTTGACCGCGCTTGACGGTACCGCCCGGACGAACCACGAAGCGCTTTGCAGCGCTCTTCTTGGTCTTCATCTTCGGCATGACAACTACTCCATTATTTGATGGACATGGGTGTGCGGTTGGCCCAGAAAGCCCTCATCCGCCCTTTGAAACCCACTCCACTTGGTATGCAGACGGCCTGAGCTGCTGACCGCTGCTTTTCAGGAAGAACGCACGCTGTAAAACTGCGAGCGCATTCCGAAACCTGCTTGCACACGCCGCCTTCGACGACGCGCGACTCAAACTTTCCGACAAACGCGCCGCGCACATTGAGATGCGCAACAAACGTCTGCTTACTTCTTTTTCTTCGGTGCCAGCACCATGATCATCTGGCGGCCTTCCATCTTCGGCATCTGCTCGACCTGACCGACTTCATCCAGATCGGTCCGCAGACGCTCGAGCATGCGCATGCCGATTTCCTGGTGAGCCATTTCGCGGCCACGGAAACGCAACGTGATCTTCGTCTTGTCGCCATCTTCAAGGAAGCGGACGAGATTGCGCAGCTTGACGTTGTAGTCACCGTCATCCGTACCCGGCCGGAATTTGACTTCCTTGACCTGGATGACCTTCTGCTTGAGCTTGGCCTCGTGCTGCTTCTTCGCTTCCTGGTACTTGAACTTGCCGTAGTCCATCAGGCGGCAGACGGGCGGAACCGCTTGCGGCGCGATTTCAACCAGGTCCACGTCCTGCTGTTCCGACAGGCGGAAAGCATCAGCCAGTTTTACGATGCCGAGCGGTTCGTTGTCGATCCCGACCAGACGCACCTCGGGTGCTGTAATTTCACCGTTGATGCGATGCGACGACTTATCAGTAGCGATGTTACGTTTCCTCTAAAAATTAAAAAAACGAGCCGCGCTGCCTAGTGGTTACTTGAACGTCTGCACGTCCTGGCGCAGACGCTCGCTGAAGGCATCGAGGGACATCACGCCCAGATCGACGCCGCCACGGGCACGCACGGCTACCGTTTGTGCATCACGCTCTTTGTCGCCGACGACCAGCAAATACGGGACCTTCTCCAGCGTGTGCTCGCGTATTTTATAGCTAATCTTCTCGTTGCGCAAATCGGCCTCCACTCTAACCCCTTGTTTTTGCAACGATTGGGCCAGAGATTGTGCGTATTCCGCCTGACTTTCCGCGATATTCATCACGACGACCTGCATCGGCGCCAGCCAGGCAGGCATTGCACCGGCATGGTGCTCGATCAGAATGCCGAGGAAACGCTCCATTGATCCGACGATTGCCCGGTGCAGCATGATCGGGCGGCGGCGGCTATTGTCCTCCGCCACGTACTCGGCGCCGAGGCGCTCCGGGAGCACCATGTCGAGCTGAAGCGTACCGCATTGCCACGAACGGCCGAGCGCATCCTTGATGTGATATTCGACCTTCGGACCGTAGAACGCGCCCTCGCCCGGCAATTCTTCCCAGCTCACGCCGCACGCCGTCAGCGCATCGCGCAGACCCTGCTCCGCGCGATCCCAGGTTTCATCCGTACCCGCGCGCGCGTCGGGACGCAACGACAGCTTGATCTCGACGTTGTCGAAGCCGAAATCCTTATAGACGCTCATCGCAAGCGTATTGAACGCGATCGATTCGCTGATGAACTGGTCTTCGGTACAGAAAATATGCGCATCGTCCTGGACGAAGCCGCGCACACGCATCAGACCGTGCAGCGCGCCCGACGATTCGTTCCGATGGCACGAGCCGAACTCCGCATAACGCAGCGGCAGATCGCGGTACGAACGCAAGCCATGATTGAACACCTGCACGTGACCCGGGCAGTTCATCGGCTTGATCGCGTAGTCGCGCTTTTCCGACTCCGTCGTGAACATGTTTTCACGATAGTTCTGCCAGTGACCCGACGCTTCCCACAACGAGCGGTCCATGATCATCGGCGTCTTGATTTCGAGGTAGCCCGCATCGTTCACGCGACGGCGCATGTACTGCTCGACCTGCTGCCACAACGTCCAGCCGCGCGGATGCCAGAACACCATGCCCGGCGACTCGTCCTGCATGTGGAACAGGTCGAGCTGCTTGCCGAGCTTGCGGTGATCGCGCTTTTCCGCCTCTTCGAGCATGTGCAAATACGCGTCCTGATCTTCCTTCTTCGTCCAGGCCGTGCCGTAGATACGCTGCAACTGCTCGTTCTTCGAGTCGCCACGCCAGTACGCGCCCGCGAGCTTCATCAGCTTGAAGACCTTCAGCTTGCCCGTCGACGGGACGTGCGGACCGCGGCACAGGTCCGTGAAACCGCCGTGCGAGTACAGCTTGATCTCGTCGCTGGCGGGAATCGATTCGATGATCTCAGCCTTGTACTTTTCGCCGATGCTCTTGAAGTACTCGACCGCTTCATCGCGCGACACCACGCGGCGCGACACCGGCTCGTCCTTCTTCGCGAGTTCCTGCATGCGCTTTTCGATCTTCTCGAGATCTTCGGGCGTGAAGGGACGGCTATACGAAAAGTCGTAGTAGAAACCGTTGTCGATCACCGGCCCGATCGTCACCTGCGCCTCGGGAAAGAGATCCTTCACCGCGTACGCGAGCAAATGCGCCGTTGAATGGCGAATGATGTCGAGGCCATCGGCGTCCTTGTCCGTGACGATCGCGAGCGAGACATCGCGATCGATCAGCGCGGACGTATCGACCAGTTCACCGTCGATCTTGCCGCCAAGCGCCGCCTTCGCGAGACCAGGGCCGATCGAGGCCGCCACTTCGGCGACGGTCACGGGATGCTCGTACTGTCGAACAGAACCATCGGGCAGTCGTATCGAAACCATTGCGTTCTCCGTAATGCCGGCCGGCGGCACAGGCAACAAGACGTAAAGACAAAAATGCGGACAAAAAAAATGCGGCCCCGCTTTCGAGGGGCCGCATTCACTTTTCTGCAAACTGCAGCAAACAACAAGGGCGAAAGTGGTCCTCGACTAGCGTCGCTCCGAAACAGTTCCGGTCAACGTTCGCGGTGTCATAACCATGTTCGCTTGATTCGCCATTTACGCCGAAGCGCTCATTGCTACTTGCGTTTGCGAAACATCGGCAAGCCGAAGTTTCAGATTCGTTGGTAGGCTCGATTGGACTCGAACCAACGACCCCCACCATGTCAAGGTGGTGCTCTAACCAGCTGAGCTACGAGCCTAGAGAAACGAGATTATATGGAGCGTAGAGAAAGTTGGCAAGCATTTTTATGCGGCGACATCAAAATCCAAATGCCGGCTTCGCGCAGGGCCAGCATCTTCATTTGCGCGTGGCCCTGACGACGCCCGCTACTTCGCCCAACATCGCGCACGCGCGCTGGATCTGCGCCGCGCTCGATACTTCCACCGTGAACTGCATGAACGCCGCGTTGCGCCGCGACTGCGTCTTTACGCCGACCACGTTCATCTTCTCGCGCGCGAAGACTTCGGAGATGTCGCGCAGCAGACCTTGCCGGTCGGTGGCTTCGATCGAGAGATCGACGGGATAGACCGACTTGCCGCGTCCGCTCATCACGTCCGCGGACCAGGCCGTTTGCAGCACGCGTTCCGGCGCGCGTTCGGCCATGCGCTGGAACGTCGGGCAATCGCTGCGATGTATCGACATGCCCTTGCCGCGCGTGACGAAACCCGCGATGTCGTCGGGCGGCGCTGGGCGGCAGCAGCGCGCGAGCTGCGTGAGCAACGCATCGACGCCGACGACGAGCACACCCGTCGACGCGCCATGCGCGACGCTCGCGCCGCTGCTGCGCTTCTCGAACTGCTCGGGCGCTTCGACGACGGGCTCGGCGGGCGGCGCATCGTTCAGCGCCTGCTCGACGAGCCGCAAGCTGAACTCTTCCTTGCCGACCACCGAGAACAGATCGTCGGTGGACTTGAAACCAAGCTTCGCAGCAAGCTGATCGAGATTGACCGACGTCTTGCCTTCGCGCTGCAAGGTCTTTTCGACCATCGCACGCCCCGTTGCGATGTTCTCCTGCACTTCGACCGCATTGAACCACGCACGCACCTTCTGGCGCGCGCGGTTGCTTTGCAGATAGCCGAGCTGCGGATTGAGCCAGTCGCGCGACGGACCGCCCTCTTTCACCGCGATGATCTCGACCGTCTGCCCGTTCTGCAACGGCGTGTTCAACGGCACCATCGCACCGTCGACGCGCGCTCCGCGGCAACGATGTCCCAGTTCGCTATGCAGGTGATACGCGAAATCGAGCGGCGTCGCACCTTGCGGCAGCGGAAGCACACGCGCCTGCGGCGTAAGCGTATAGATATGGTCGTCGTCGAGCGTCGCCTGGCGAAGCTGCTCCCACGGTCTGGCAGCGCCCTTCTCACCGGGCTTGCCTTCGGACACATCGTCCTTCCACGCAAGCAGCTGACGCAGCCATGCGATCTTCTCGTCGTACTTCTCGCTGGCTGTGAACTGGCCGCCGTACCCGCGCGTGCCCGCTTCCTTGTAACGCCAGTGCGCAGCCACGCCATATTCGGCGAACTGATGCATTTCCTGCGTGCGGATCTGCACTTCGAACGCGCGGCCGTCATCGCCGATCACGACCGTGTGCAACGACTTGTAGCCGTTCGGCTTGGGCCGCGAAATGTAGTCGTCGAATTCCCTCGGCACCGGCTGCCACAGGTTGTGTACGATGCCGAGCACCGTGTAGCAATCCTTGATGTCCGGCACGATGACGCGAAACGCGCGCACATCGTAGAGCTCGGAAAAGTCGAGTTCCTTGCCGCGCATCTTGCGCCAGATGCTGTAGATATGCTTTGGCCGGCCGCTCACCTCGGCGTTGATATGCGCGGCCGCCAGCTCCCGTTGCAGCTGCGCGATCGCCTCGGACACATAGGTTTCGCGCTCGACGCGCTTCTCGTCGAGCAGCTTCGCGATCCGCTTGTAAGTTTGCGGCTCCTCGAAGCGAAACGCGAGGTCTTCGAGTTCCCACTTCAATTGCCAGATGCCGAGCCGGTTTGCGAGCGGCGCGTAGATATCGAGCGTCTCGCGCGCCACGTCAGGGGTAGGCGTGATCTTCGCCGCAGCGTAATAGCGCAACGATTGCAGCCGCGAAGCAAGCCGGATCAGCACGACGCGGATGTCCTGCGCGAATGCGAGCAGCATCTTGCGCAGCGCCTCCACCTGCGCGCGGCGCGCGGCCTGCGCATCGCGGCCGGCTTCGGGCATCGCGTTCTGCGCCGCACGCATGCTCACGGTGCCGAGCCGCAGCAGCTTGCGCACGTCGCCGACCAGTTGCGCGACTTCCTCGCCGAAATTGTCGGCGATGGTCTGCTCGGGATTCGCCAGATGCGGCGTCAGCGAGAACAACGCTGCCGCCAGCACTGCAGGCGGATCGACGTTCAGCGTGCGCATGATAGCGGCCGTGCCCGCGGCATGGTCGGCGAGCGGCTCGCCCGACGACAGGCGCGCATCGCCCGCGTGCTCGCGCACGAACGCGAGTGCGTCGTCGAAGGACGGCGTTGGGTTCGGAGCGGTCGTGACGGTGTCGGTGTTCATCATGCGGCGGCCCACGGCATACGCGGGCGCTCAGACAAATGCTTGAAACGCGATGGCGTGCCTAGCTGCGCTGCGCGGCGACGACGACCACTTCGACGAGGCACTTCGGGTTGGCGAGCTTCGCCTCGACCGTTGCGCGTGGCGGCGTGTTGCCTTGCGCGACCCACTCGTCCCATGCCGCGTTCATGCCGGCGAAATGCACCATGTCCGAAATGTAGATCTGCACCGACAGCAGCAGCGACTTGTCGCTGTTGACTTCACCGAGCAGACGGTCGATGTGGCCCAGCACTTCGCGCGTTTGACCGACGATGTCCTGATCGGTGTCCTCGGCGATCTGGCCAGCAAGATAGACCGTGCCGTTATGCACAGCGGTTTCCGAAAGACGCTTGCCGACGTGATGACGAATGACTGCCATGAAATGTCCTGTCCGTTGAGATAATAAAAAACGAGGCTGTGCGGCGATGCGTTATGCGTGCGTCCGATCCTTCAAGATCGGTCAACGCCGCCGCGCCAATCTCATATTATGACGCGTCAGCGCCGTCCCCGATAAAGAACCGTTTCACGATATCAATCTGATCAGCGGAGAGAAAGGCTGGCGCATGGCCCACACCGGGGATTTCGACGCTCGACACATTGCGCCCCTTCTCGATCATCTGCGCGACGGTTTCGCGCGACAGCAGATCCGATTGCTCGCCGCGCACGACGAGCACGGGCCCCTCGATTGCCGCAAACGAGTGCCACAGCGCCGCCTCGCCGAGCGCCGTCAGTTCGGGCGTGGTCTTCGTGAACGGCTCCGCGATGCGCGGGTCGTAGCGAAAGCGCCATGCGCCGTCACGCTCATGCACGAGCGGCGAATTGATCTCGCGCCACTCTTCCGGCGTCAACGGCCCGAACGATTGCGCGAGCAACGCAGCATGATCGATCACTTCCTGCTGCGTGGCGAACGACACCGGCTGCCCCAGATAGCTGCCGATACGCTCGAGCGCGACCGGCTCGACATGCGGGCCGACGTCATTGACGATCATCTTGCGAATGGGTGAGTCTTTCAGCCCGGCGAAGGCCATGCCGATCAGCCCACCCATCGACGTGCCGAACCAGTCCACCGACTCCACACCGAGCCGCGCAACAAGCGTGACCATGTCGCCGACATACTGCGGAATCGCGTAGTAAGCGGGATTGGCAAGCCACGACGACAAGCCGCGCCCGACCACATCAGGACACACCACGCGATACACCGACGACAACGCCGCCGCGACCCGGTCGAAGTCACGACCCGAACGCGTGAGGCCATGCACGCAGACCAGCACGCGCGGGTTGTCGGGCGCGCCCCATTCGGTGTACGCGATACGATGCAGGCCCGCAGGGCTCGCGCATTGAACGTAGCGCTGACGGGGCACGGCGGAATCGATTGCAGACGAAACGGCGAAGGGCGTGGCGGTCATCAGGATTCCCTCGATCGAAAAGGCAGCGTGCAAACGCGCACGGAACACGATCGATTCTAAACCGCTTCGCCTTGATCACTCATCGGTCAAACGGCATAGGACAAAAGCACAAAACCAAATGAAAAGCGGGCGCGACCTGCATCGCACCCGCTCCACGTCAATCCAATCCGGCGTGAAGCCGGATGAAACAAATCAGCCGACTGCGCTCGTATCGAGCGGCGCGCCCGTCTTCGCCTTGATCTCGTCGACAGTGACACCGTCGGCCAGTTCGACCAGCTTCAGGCCGCCATCGACCACGTCGATCACGCCGAGGTCGGTGATGATCCGGTCGACCACGCCCACGCCCGTCAGCGGCAGCGTGCATTCCTCGAGAATCTTGTGCTGGTCGCCCTTCGCGACGTGCTCCATCAGCACGACGACCTTCTTCACGCCCGCGACGAGGTCCATCGCGCCGCCCATGCCCTTGATCATCTTGCCCGGGATCATCCAGTTCGCCAGATCGCCCTTCTTGCTGATCTGCATGGCGCCCAGAATGGCCAGGTTGATGTGGCCGCCGCGAATCATCGCAAACGAATCGGCCGACGAGAAAATCGACGAACCGGGCAGCGTCGTCACGGTCTGCTTGCCGGCGTTGATGAGATCGGCGTCGACTTCTTCTTCATACGGCGACGGGCCGATGCCGAGCAGGCCGTTTTCCGATTGCAGCCACACTTCCATGCCCGCGGGCACGTGGTTGGCGACGAGCGTCGGCAGGCCGATGCCGAGGTTCACGTAAAAGCCGTCCTGCAGTTCCTGCGCCGCGCGCGCGGCCATCTGGTCACGATTCCAAGCCATGGTCATTCTCCTTTCGCGCGGACGATGCGTTGTTCGATACGTTTTTCGGGGTTCGCGTTCAACACGATACGCTGCACGAAAATGCCCGGCGTGTGGATCGCGTCCGGATCGAGTTCACCCGTCTCGACGATCTCTTCGACTTCCACGACCGTGATCTTGCCGGCCATCGCGCACATCGGGTTGAAGTTGCGCGCGGTGCGACGGTAGATCAGGTTGCCCGACTTGTCGGCCTTCCATGCCTTGACGAGCGCGACGTCGGCCGTCAGCGAATGTTCCAGCACGTAGTGGTTCTCGCCGAACTGGCGCGTTTCCTTGCCGTCCGCGATGATCGTGCCGTAGCCCGTGTTCGTGAAGAACGCCGGAATGCCCGAGCCGCCCGCACGCAGCTTTTCGGCGAGCGTGCCTTGCGGCGTGAATTCCAGCTCGAGTTCGCCCGCCAGGTACTGGCGTTCGAATTCCTTGTTCTCGCCGACGTACGACGAGATCATTTTCTTGATCTGGCGCGTTTCCAGCAGCAGCCCGAGGCCGAAGCCGTCGACGCCCGCGTTGTTGCTGATGCAGGTGATGCCCTTGACGCCCGAATCGCGCAGGGCGGCGATCAGCGCTTCGGGAATGCCGCACAGGCCAAAGCCGCCGACAGCGAATGTCTGGCCGTCCTTGACGATGCCTTCGAGCGCGGACGCCGCGCTTGCGTAGACTTTGTTCATCAGTGTGTCCCTTCCTTGATTGGATACCCGAAAATCCGGATCGATGCGACGCCGTTCTTATATCGACTGGCTGCGTGTTCCTGTGCGCTTTCGCGCGACCTGAACCGCTTGCCGGGGCGCTTCAGGCCTGGCCCGACACGCCATTCTAGTCATCTGCGGCGAACGGTGGCGTGACATGTGCAAAACATTGCAAACCGGTGCTCACGCACGCCAACCGCGCATCTTGTGATGTGCCGAAAGGGTACGATGCGGCGGCCTTGCGGCACAATACGCAAAAATACATAAGTATTCGTACCGCACTCTGCGCTGATTTCATGCCCGAACTGGATTACCAAACCGCTTTTCATCTCGCGCCGATCGGTCTCGTCCTGTCGCGCGAACGGATCATCGAAGACTGCAACGACCAGCTGGCCGCGATCTTCGGCCGCTCGCGCGAATCGTTGCTGGGGCAATCGTTCGCGGTGCTGTATCCCTCGCCCGACGAGTTTGAGCGCATCGGCGAACGCATTCCGCCCATCATGACCGCGCAAGGCAGCTACGCCGACGACCGCATCATGAAGCGCGCCAACGGCGAGCTGTTCTGGTGCCACGTGACGGGCCGCTCGCTCGACCGCGCGATGCCGCACGCAGCGGGCGTCTGGACTTTCGAGGATCTCAGCGCGACACGGCGCGTCGCCGTCGAACTGACGCCGCGCGAGCGCGAAATCGCCGCGCAACTGGTGACGGGGAAAACGAGTAAGCAGATTGGCCGGATTCTCGACATCAGTTCGCGTACCGTCGACGTCTATCGCGCGCGGCTGATGCGAAAATATGACACGGGCAACGCGACGGAACTGTTGCAGCGCCTGCTCGGAAACTGACTTCCGCTTGCAAATCGGGGAGCGGGGAGCGGCGCCGGTCGTGACAGCCGGCGCGCGCGGATGACGCTCAGGCCTTCACGAGATGAGCGCTTTCGATTGTCGAGCGCAGCAGATCCGGAATCGGCACCGACTTGCCCGCCGCGTAGTCGATCCACACACACTTCGCATTGCCGCGCGCATACAGCGTGTCAGGATCGTCCGCGCGATACAGCTCGAAGCCCGTGTCGAAGCTGCTGCGCCCCGGCACGCCGACCGTCATGCGGCCGATCACGTCGCCCGGATAGTGCAGCTGCTTCAGAAATTCCATCGATGCGTTGACGATCACGGGTCCCTGCCCTTCGCCATTGCCGCCGGCGATGCCGAGCTGCTCGAACCAGGAAATCCGCACCTGCTCCATGTAACGGAAATAGACCGTGTTGTTCACATGGCCGAATGCGTCCATGTCGCCCCAACGGATCGGCATCGACAACTCAAAAACAGGGTGGTAATCGCTCATTGCACTTCTTCTACGGTTTAAATCGGGGAAACGGAACGGCTGGGCCGCACTCTGCTTTGGCCGCACTGCATGGCGCGGCGGCCAGATTCGACTGCGCAACGCGCCGCGCGATGCGGACGTTGCACAAGGGTGTCAATGATCGCGCGTTTCGCGTTTTTCTGCTCCGAGCGTCGCGAAACGCGTGGTTTTCAGCGGGTTCGCGCCCTTCACGACAGGCCGAAGCCGTCGTCGGCGGCGATCACCGAGCCGTTGATGAACTGCGATTCGTCGGCGGCGAGCAGCAGCAACAGCCCATCGAGATCTTCCGGCTTGCCGACGCGATGTCGCGGCAGCATCGAAATCAGCTTCTGCCCCTGATCGGTCGACCAGTGATGATGATTGATCTCGGTATCGATGTAACCGGGGCAGATCGCGTTCACGTTGATGCCGTGCCGGCCCCACTCCTGCGCCATCGCCTTCGTCATATGTACGACGGCCGCCTTGCTCATCGAGTAAAGCCCGATCTGCGGCAGCACGCGCAAGCCCGCCACCGAGGCAATATTGATGATCCGGTACGACGGCTTGTTAGTGGCGCCACAACGCATGATCATTCGCTTGGCCACTTCCTGCGCGACGAAGAAGGCGCCGCGCGTGTTCGTATCGAACACGTATTCGAAGTCGGCGGGCGTCACCTCCGTCAGCTTTTGCGTCGTCGAGACGCCCGAGTTGTTGACGAGGATATCGATCGTGCCCGCCTCGGTCTCGGCATGCGCGACGGCCGACTTGATGCTCTGATAATCGGTCACATCGAGCGAAACGACGTGCGCCGCGCCGCCCGACGCCTCGATCTCGGCGCGCAACTCCTTCAGGCGTTCGATTCGTCGGCTTGCCAGCACGACCTTGGCGCCCGCTTGCGACAGCACCATGGCAAACCGCTTGCCGAGTCCACTCGACGCGCCCGTAATCAGCGCCACCTTGCCTTCCAGATTGATCGAACGGCCCATTGTCGTTTTCCTTGGAACGTGGATGTGACGGGATAACATGTCCACGCATCGCGCAGGGCATGGCGTAATTCCCAGTTCACAATAATAGAACGATCGTGCTAATCTCGCCTCATTGTGTTGCAGCGCAAGGATCGTTCGCTGACAATACGATCCCGAAAAAAGCATTCTAACGGTAAGAGGAGCATCAATGACCCCCGCAAGTCTGATCGAGCAATACGGCCCGCGCGAGTCGATGGAATATGACGTGGTGATCGTCGGCGGCGGCCCGGCGGGCCTGTCGGCGGCCATTCGCCTGAAGCAGCGTGCTGCGGAAAAAGGCGTCGAGATCGGCGTCTGCGTGCTCGAAAAAGGCTCGGAAATTGGGGCGCATATCCTCTCGGGCGCCGTGATGGACCCGCGCGCGCTGAACGAACTGATTCCGGACTGGAAGGAAAAAGGCGCGCCGCTGGACGTTGAAGTGACGGAAGACCGATTTTTGTTTCTCTCCGAAACGGGGGCGAAATCGGTGCCGAACTGGGCGCTGCCGGACAATTTCAAAAATCACGGCAACTATGTGATCAGTCTCGCGAACGTCACGCGCTGGCTGGGACAACAGGCCGAAGCGGCGGGCGTCGAGATTTTTCCGGGTTTTGCTGCCGCTGAAGTGCTGTACAACGAGGACGGTTCGGTCAAAGGCGTCGCGACGGGCAATCTCGGCATCGGCAAGGACGGCGAGCCGACCGAAAATTTCCAGCTCGGCATGGAACTGCACGCGAAGTACACGTTGTTCTGCGAAGGCGCGCGCGGACATCTCGGCCGGCAACTGTCGGACAAATTCAAGCTGCGCGACGGGGCCGATCCGCAGGTCTACGGCATCGGCATCAAGGAACTGTGGGAAATCGATCCGGCAAAGCACAAGCCCGGCCTCGTGATCCACACGGCCGGCTGGCCGCTCGATACGCAGACTTACGGCGGCTCGTTCCTGTATCACATCGACAATAACCAGGTGATGGTGGGCTTTGTCGTCGGCCTCGGTTATTCGAATCCGTATCTGTCGCCGTTCGAGGAGTTCCAGCGCTACAAGACGCATCCGGAAATCCGCAAGTTCCTCGAAGGCGGCAAGCGCGTGTCGTATGGCGCGCGGGCGATCACAGCGGGCGGCCTGCTGTCGCTGCCCAAGCTCGCTTTTCCGGGCGGCGCACTGGTTGGTGACGACGCTGGCTTCCTCAACGCGTCGCGGATCAAGGGTTCGCACGCGGCAATCAAGACAGGCATGCTCGCCGCCGACGCCGCGTTCGACGCCGTACAGGCAGGCCGCCATAGCGACGAACTGACCGCGTATCCCGAGTCGTTCAAGACCTCGTGGCTGCACACCGAACTCTATCGCGCGCGCAACTTCAAGCAGTGGATGAGCAAGGGCCTGTACCTCGGCACGTTGATGGTCGGCATCGAACAGAAGTTGCTGGGCGGCAACGTGCCGTGGACGCTACACCACCAGCACTGGGATCACGAGATGCTGAAACCGGCATCGCAATGCACGCCGATCGAGTATCCGAAGCCGGATGGCAAGCTCACGTTCGATCGCCTGTCGTCGGTGTTCATCTCGAACACGAATCACGAAGAGAATCAGCCTGCGCACTTGACACTCAAGGACCCGACGGTGCCGGTGAAGGTCAACCTGCAAACCTATGCAGGCCCTGAAAGCCGTTACTGCCCCGCCGCCGTCTATGAGTTCGTGAAGAACGACGACGGCAGCGAGCGCCTCGTCATCAACGCGCAAAACTGCGTCCACTGCAAAACCTGCGATATCAAGGACCCGACGCAGAACATCGTGTGGGTGACGCCCGAAGGCGGCGGCGGTCCAAACTATCCGAACATGTGACGCAAACCGCGTCGCCCGTAAAGCAAAACGCCGCTCGATGAGCGGCGTTTTCACATGACGTTGCGAAAATTTTCCGGCTCACTCCGCCAGCGCTTCAAGCCGGGCACGCACGCGTTCGAGCACAGCCTCCCACGCGCCAGCAGACGGCTGACGAAACAGCTCGACTGTCTGATACCACGGCGTACGCTCCGTCTCCTCGCCCCAAAACCATGCGGACACGTGATCGAGCATCAGCCAGGTGGGCACGCCAAGTGCGCCCGCCAGATGCGCGGGACCACTGTCGATGGTGACGAGCGCGTCGAGATTGACTAGCAGCGCGGCGACGTCGTCGAAACCGGCCGTGAACTGCGGCGTCAGATCGACGATATCGATGCCTTTCGTGCGCCATTGTCCGACCGTCTGCTCGCGCCCCGGTGAAATCGCGAAGAACGTCACACCCGGCACATCCAGAATTCGCGCGATCTCATGAGCCGGCACCGAGCGCCGCCTGTCGCGGATGTGATCGGGATTGCCGTTCCAGACAAGTCCGATCTTCTTATTTCCCGCCACCGTGGCGCCAGCGACGCGCTCGCGCCATGCGCCGGCAAGCGCGGGATCGGCGCTCAGATACGGCCGTCCCCACACCGACGGATCGTTGATGCCCAGACGCAGCGGCAAGCTCATCAACCCACAGTGATAATCGGGCTTCGTGTCGAGGCTCGTTTCGATCTTGATGCCATCCGGCAGCATGCGTTCAAACAGATGCTGCATCGGCCCCGCGTAACCAAAAATCACGCGGCCGCCCTCACGTTGCGCGCGCTCGGCGAGCAGCGGTAGAAAGCGCACCGACCACAGGCAGTCGCCGTTACCCTGCTCGCCATAGACGACGAGCGTCTTCCCCGCCAGCGACTCGCCGCGCCAGTTCGGGCTAATAGCGGCGAGCGCAGCCCGCGCGGCGTTCGAATCGTGCGCGAAGGCGATGCGTGCTTCGTAGTCGAGCCAGCCTTGCGCGTAACGCCCCGCGCGCACTTCCAGTTCCGACAGATCGAAAAGTGCGTGCGCGTTGTTCGGTGTCAGCTCCAGCACGCGGCGCAATAGCGCTTCCGCTTCGCCGAAACGGCCTTGTTCCTTGATGCACAACGCGAGCTTGTGCAAGACGATGTGATTGCCGGGCGCCGCGCGCGCCGCTTCGTGCAGCAGGCGCTGTGCTTCGGTGAAATCGTCGCGCTCCTGGACGGCGGCCGCGCGCCAGACGAGCGCGTTCGCATCGTTGGCGTCGCGCGCCAGCAGAAGTGCGGTGGAAGATTCGATAAGCGCCCAGTCGCGCAGGATGAAAGCCGTCTGCGCGATGCTGTGCAATAGCCTGGCGTCGCAATTCGCGTCCAGCCGATGCGCCCGCATCAGCGCATCGACGGCTTCGCGCAGCAGCGCCGTGTCGCCGTTTGCACGTTCAAGGAGCGCGTTGCCGAGCGCGAACCAGTCGGTCGCGACGGCGTCGGGCAAGGCCGTGCGCGCACGCAGCGGCGCGAGCGGATCGGCGGCGGTAGGATCGATAGTGTTCATGTTGACCGCCCCGTCGGGAACCAGCGAGTTTGCCGGATATCTTCGACCTTACGCCGAATGGCGTTGCAAGTCAGGGCGCGCTGGCAGCGATCTTCGGCGTATCGACGGTGACGTCGCCGCATTGCGCGCGGTGCCGCAGCGCGTGGTCGATCAGCACGAGCGCAAGCATCGCCTCGGCGATCGGCGTCGCGCGAATGCCGACGCACGGATCGTGTCGGCCGAACGTTTCGACGACGGCGGGCTGGCCGTTTTTATCGATCGAACGGCGCGGCGTGCGGATGCTCGACGTCGGCTTGATGGCGATCGACACGGTGATGTCCTGTCCTGTCGAAATGCCGCCGAGCACGCCGCCCGCATGATTGCCCACGAAGCCTTCCGGCGTCAGTTCGTCGCCATGCACGGAACCGCGCTGTCGAACGCTTTCGAAGCCCGCGCCGATCTCGACGCCCTTCACCGCGTTGATGCCCATCATGGCGTGCGCGATGTCGGCGTCGAGGCGGTCGAACAGCGGCTCGCCCAGGCCCACGGGCACGCCCGACGCGACCACGTTGATGCGCGCGCCGATCGAATCGCCGTCCTTGCGCAGTTCATCCATATACGTTTCGAGCTGCGGCACGATATCGGCATTCGGCACGAAGAACGGATTTTCGCGCACGTATTGCCAGTCGACGAACGGCACGTCGATCTCGCCGAGCGCCGCCATATAGCCGCGAATCTCCACGCCGAATTTCTCGCGCAGCCATTTCTTCGCGACGGCTCCCGCTGCCACTGTCGGCGCGGTCAGGCGCGCAGACGAACGGCCGCCGCCACGATGGTCGCGAATGCCGTACTTCTGCCAGTAGGTGTAGTCGGCGTGGCCAGGACGGAACGTTTCGACGATGTTGCCGTAGTCCTTGCTGCGCTGGTCCGTGTTACGGATCAGCAGCGCGATGGGCGCGCCCGTCGTTTTGCCTTCGAAGACGCCCGAGAGAATCTCGACCTTGTCTTCTTCCTGGCGCTGCGTCACATGACGCGACGTGCCGGGCCGGCGGCGGTCGAGTTCGAACTGGATGTCGGCCTCGACGAGCGGCATGCCCGGCGGGCAGCCGTCGATCACACAGCCGATGGCCGGGCCATGCGATTCGCCGAAGGTCGTGACGGTGAAGAGCGTACCGAGGGTATTGCCGGACATGAGCGTCGTCCAAAGAAATGCGGGGAGACCGTCATTATGCCAGCCCGGCCGCGCTGGCGTGGCGCGCTGCGGCCTGGCTGGTGGTAATAGGACGAATGGACGAAAGCGTCGCGCCTTCCGCCAGACGGTTCAGGCGCACAGCCTCACTTGCGCGCGCCGCGCAGCTCGGTGACGACCTGCTGCAGACGTTCCGGCGTCGCGTCGGCCGGTTCGAGCGGCTCGCCGACGGCCAGCGTCAGACGGCTCATCACGCCCTTCTGGAGCGGCCGCGGGAAACGGGCATCGGTGCTGCGCGACCAGAAGCTGCCCCACAGCCCGCGCAGCGCCATCGGGACGACGGGCACGGCCTTGCGTCGCAGAATCTCCACCACGCCATGGCGGAACGGATTCATGTCGCCCGTTCGTGTCAGCTTGCCTTCGGGAAAAATACAGACGAGATCGCCGTCGTCGAGCGCTTTCGCGCAGGCCTCATAGGCACGTTTCAGCATTTCCGGGTTTTCATGCGCGGGGGCGATCGGAATCGCCTTAGCGTGTCTAAAGAGCCAGCCGACAAGCGGCGTGCGGAAAATCCGGTGATCCATCACGAAGCGAATCGGCCGCGGGCTTTCCGCCATGATGACAATGGCGTCGACATAGCTCACGTGATTGCACACCAGCACGGCCGCGCCCTCTTCGGGAATGCGCTCCGCATGCACGAGGCGCATCCGGTAGAACGTGTGTACCAGCAGCCAGGCGACGAAGCGCAGCAGAAACTCGGGCACGAGCGAATAGATATAGATCGCGACCACCACGTTGAGCAGCGCCGTCACGAGGAACAACCCCGGAATGCCGACACCCGCCGACGTCAGCGCGACGGCCATCAGCGCGGACACGATCATGAACAGCGAGTTGAGGATATTGTTCGCCGCGATGATCCGCGCGCGGTGGCTCGGCTGGCTGCGGCTCTGGATCAGCGCGTAGAGCGGCACGCTGTAGAAGCCGCCGAACATCGCCAGCAGGAACAGATCGGCGAGCACGCGCCAGTGTGCGGGCAAGGCCATGAATTCGCCGACCGTCAGCAGATGCGAGACGCCCGGCAGCGCGTGGCTCGCGAAGAACAGGTCGATTGCGAACACGCTGATGCCGATCGAACCGAGCGGCACGAGCCCGATTTCGATGCGTTTCTTCGACAGCCGTTCGCACAGCAGCGACCCGGTGCCGATGCCGATCGAAAAGGTTGCGAGCAGCACGGTCACGACATCGGGATTGGCGGACAGCACGTCCTTCGCGAACCGGAAGAACGAAGACAGGAACGTCGCGCCAACGAACCACAGCCAGGAAATACCAAGCAGGCTCAGAAACACCGTCCGGTTCTGACGCGCCAGTTTCAGATTGCGCCAGGTTTCGCTGATCGGATTCCAGTTAATGCGCAAGTCCGGTTGAGAAGGCATCGACGGCGGCACGAAGCCCGACGCGACGCGTCCAATCAGCGCAATCGCCACGCAGCCGAACGCGAGGATCGCCGCGCCGTGCGCGTCCGAGCCCGCCGCCGCGCCGCCCAGAATCGTGCCGAACAGAATCGCGACGAAGGTGCCCATCTCGACCATGCCGTTGCCGCCGACCAGCTCCGATCTGTCCAGATGCTGTGGCAAGTAAGCGTACTTGACGGGGCCGAACACCGTCGAATGGACGCCCATCAGGAACGTACACAGATACAGCAGCACGGCGTTGTGCAGCCAGAAGCCTGCGCCGCCGACCAGCATCACGCCGATCTCGAATGTCTTGACGAAGCGCGTGAGCATCGCCTTGTCGTACTTATCAGCGATCTGACCAGAGGTCGCCGAGAACAAGACAAACGGCAGAATGAAGATCGCGGAAATCAGAAAGGCCGCGGTATCCGCATTGACGCCTGAGAAGCGCGCGGCCTGATACGTGACGAGCGACGTGAAGCCGATCTTGAACACGTTGTCGTTCATCGCGCCGAGGAACTGCGTCCAGAAGAACGGCGCGAAACGGCGCTCGCGCAACAGCCGGAACTGCGAACCGTGTTCACGCGCGGTGCGCCTTTGCTGTTGGGCGGTAGACAACGGACGATCGTTCATTGAGAGATGGATGTTGGGCAGTTTCTGCCCGGATTCACAACCGCTTTGCGGAACTGGCGGACACAAAAAAAGCGCACGCTGATCGCGCGCGCTTCGAGGATAGTTCAGTCATGCGACAGCGGCATGCCGGCAGGCCTCATCTGCAAATTGAGCCGACACCGAGCCTCGCTCAGCGCGACGGCTGCTCCTGCTGCGGCTCATCTTCCGCGGGCCAGTCGCGGATATAGGCCTTCAGCATCCGGTTCTCGAAGCCCTGCTCTTCGACGACCGCCTTCGCGACGTCGTAGAACGAAATCACGCCCATCAGCTTGCGGCTTTCCATGACGGGCAGATAACGCACGTGATGTTCGAGCATCATGCGGCGAACTTCGTTGACATCCGTTTCCGGCGTGCAGGTGAGCGGGTGATCGTCCATGATCTTGCGGATCGTGCTGCCGCCGACGCTGCCACCATTGCGGCTCAGCACGAGAATGATCTCGCGGAACGTCAGCATGCCGACGAGATCGCCGTATTCCATCACGACGAGCGAACCGATATCGTGCTCGGCCATCGTGTTGACGGCTTCATTGAGCGGGCTATCGGGCGTGACGGTAAAAAGGGTGTTGCCCTTGAGCTTGAGAATGTCGCTGACGCGCATGATTTGTCTCCTGATGAAGCCTTCTGAAGCAAAAAAAGGCCTGACTGTCTTTCGATCGTAGCGGAAAGGCCCACAAAAAGAAAGCGCACAACCACCGCCGGGAGCGCGCCAGCGAACGCTCGGCAGGCGGCGCTCGCGGACCTGCGGGCGGCTGCGGCGGGCGCGCCGGGCGGCCGGTTCGCGCCTGTCCGGCACACCCTTCCATACAAACGTAATACGGGCGATAACCGAGTGGTTCGCGCGCGGCACGATGATACGATGGCCCCCACTCTCACCTTCGCCGGGCTGTCGAGGTCCGGCCGTCCACGATGTCCGCCAACCGTTTCGACACGCTTGCGCTGCATGCGGGCGCCGCCCCCGACCCCGCGACGGGCGCGCGCGCGACGCCCATCTACCAGACCACGTCCTTCACGTTCCGCGACTCCGATCACGCCGCCGCGCTCTTCAACATGGAGCGCGCGGGCCATGTCTACTCGCGCATCTCGAACCCGACGGTCGCCGTATTCGAAGAGCGCGTCGCCGCGCTCGAAAACGGCGCGGGCGCGATCGGCACGGCGAGCGGCCAGGCCGCGCTGCATCTCGCGATCGCAACGCTGATGGGCGCGGGCTCGCACATCGTCGCGTCGAGTGCGCTCTATGGCGGCTCGCATAACCTGCTCAACTACACGCTGCGCCGCTTCGGCATCGAAACGACGTTCGTGAAGCCGGGCGACATCGACGCGTGGCGCGCCGCGCTGCGCCCGAACACCAAACTGCTGTTCGGCGAAACGCTGGGCAACCCGGGCCTCGACGTGCTCGATATCGCTACTGTCGCGCAGATCGCGCACGAGCATCGCGTGCCTTTGCTGGTCGATTCGACCTTTACGACGCCGTATCTGCTCAAGCCGTTCGACCACGGCGCGGATTTCGTCTACCACTCCGCGACCAAGTTCCTCGGCGGCCACGGCACGACGATCGGCGGCGTGCTTGTGGACGGCGGCACGTTCGACTTCGACGCGTCCGGACGCTTCCCGGAATTCACCGAGCCGTACGAAGGCTTTCACGGCATGGTGTTCGCCGAGGAAAGCACCGTTGCGCCGTTCCTGCTGCGCGCCCGCCGCGAAGGGTTACGCGACTTCGGCGCGTGTCTGCATCCGCAAGCGGCGTGGCAACTGCTGCAGGGCATCGAAACGCTGCCGCTGCGCATGGAACGCCACGTCGCGAACACACGCAAGGTGGTCGAATTCCTCGCCGCCCATGCCGCTGTCGAATCAGTCGCCTATCCCGAACTGTCGACCCACCCGGATCACGCGCTCGCGCAGCGCCTGCTGCCGCGCGGTGCGGGCGCCGTGTTCAGCTTCAACCTGCGTGGCGACCGCACCGCCGGCCGCGCGTTCATCGAAGCGCTGTCGCTGTTCTCGCATCTGGCGAACGTCGGTGATGCCCGCTCGCTCGTCATTCATCCCGCGTCGACGACGCACTTCCGCATGGACGCCGCCGCGCTAGCCGCCGCGGGCATAGCGGAAGGCACGATACGTCTTTCGATCGGCCTCGAAGACCCCGACGACCTGATCGACGATCTCAAGCGCGCGCTAAAAGC
Source organism: Paraburkholderia steynii (assembly GCF_900100565.1). Classification (NCBI taxonomy): domain Bacteria; kingdom Pseudomonadati; phylum Pseudomonadota; class Betaproteobacteria; order Burkholderiales; family Burkholderiaceae; genus Paraburkholderia; species Paraburkholderia steynii. The sequence goes on from NZ_FNDI01000001.1 coordinate 464,661, forward strand.
CGCGCAGAAATCCGCGGGCAGCGCTGCGCAACAAGCCGCCTCGAAGCCCGCCGGTCCGGCGCGCAAGGAGTCCGCATGATCGTCGACGTCAACGGCAAACCGGCCTACGTCTACACGGGCGGCAAGGCATTCGACGCCGCCCTGCCCGCCGCCGTCTTCATTCATGGTGCCGAACACGATCACAGCGTCTGGGCGCTGCAAACGCGCTATTTCGCGCATCACGGTTTCGGCGTGCTGGCCGTTGACCTGCCCGGCCATCACCGCAGCGCCGGCCCGGCGCTGACCAGCATCGGCGCGATGGCCGACTGGCTCGCGGCGTTGCTCGACGCAGTGGGCGTGGCGCGCGCGTTCGTCGCCGGGCACAGCATGGGCTCGCTCGTCGCCCTCGACTTCGCGGCCCGCTACCCGTCACGCGCGACGCATCTGGCGCTCGTCGCGACGGCCGTGCCGATGGCCGTCTCCGACGCGCTGCTCGATGCCGCGCGCGAGCGCGAGCCGGAAGCCATCGACATGGTCAACCAGTGGTCGCATTCGACGCTCGCTGCGAAACCGTCTTGCCCCGCGCCCGGCTTCTGGCTGCACGGCATGAACCAGCGGCTGATGGAGCGCGTCTCGGCGACAGGCGAGCCACAACTCTTTCACACCGACTTCAGCGCCTGCAATGCGTACACGGACGGCCTCGCGCGCGCCGCGCAGGTGAGCTGCCCCACGCGTCTGATCGTCGGCAGGCGCGACGTGATGACGCCGCCGCGCGCCGCCAAAGCCGTCGCCGACGCGCTGCGCGGCGCAAACGTGCCCGTCGACACCATCACGCTCGACGCCGGCCATGCGCTGATGTCCGAGCAGCCCGACGCGACACTTGACGCGCTTTACGCGTTTGCGACAGCCCACGCTTCGAACCGTGTACAGGCATCACACTAACCGCCCCGAAGCGCGCGCACCATATGCCGAACGGCCAGGTTGCGCGCGTCTGACGATAGCAGCACAATGAATCCATGCCTGACCGGATCGGGCAGCGCGACGGCGCTCGCGCAGGCAGGCAACGGAGGCGATCATGAGCCATCAGACAACGCACGACGAGCACTTCGGCAGCTTCGCGGAGTTCTATCCGTACTATCTGACCGAGCATCGCAACACGGTGTCGCGGCGGCTGCATTTCGTCGGATCGCTGGGCGTGATCGGATTCGTCGCGATGGCGCTCGCGACGGGCGACTGGCTATGGCTGCCGGCAGCCGTGATATGCGGGTATGGGTTTGCGTGGGTCGGCCATTTCTTCTTCGAGAAGAACCGGCCGGCGACCTTCCGGCATCCCATTTACAGCCTGATGGGCGACTGGGTGATGTTCAAGGACATCTGCACGGGGCGCATTTCGCTATAGCGGCGAGCGGCGCAACGCGGCTCAGGCACCACGAACGATGCGCGAGCGCCCCAAAGCCCGAGAGCGCTCAAGCCGTCTGCTGGGGCAACGCAGCCGCGTCATGCACGCCCGCCTGATCCGGTTGCGCAGCGCCGCGCGAAGCGGCGCGCGCCGCCAGCAAGGTCGAGAGGTTCACCTTGAGCGCGTCGTTATCGAGCGCAGCGAGCAGCATGGCGCTATCCACATGCGTCGAAGCGAGATTCAGCTGATATGCAAGTTCCGCGCGGTCGATCACGAACAGGTCGAAAAGCCGCTCCACTGTGATCTGGGTCGGGTTCGCGATCAGCAGAAAGCGCGGGCGTTGGCCGTTTTCATCGAGTTGCACGATCCAGTCGATCGCTTCGAGCCGCTGCAACAGGCGCACCGTCGTTTCCATATCGCGGCGCAGTGCGCGCGCGAGTTCCGGCACCGTGTAGCCGTGCGTGCCCGCATCGCGCGCTTCGACGAGCCGCGCGAGCAATTCGAGCGAATCGAGCAGATCGCTGCCCGGAAAGTCGGGACGATGGAATTGCCCCGTGCGGATTGCCGGCAGCGCCGACGCGATCATCGCGCCTGCGAGCGTGATGAACCAGCTTAGGTACATCCACAGAAGAAAGAGCGGCACGACGGCAAATGCGCCGTACACAGCCGTATAAGTCGGAATGCGCCGGATGTAGAAACCGAAGCCGCGCTTGGCCAGTTCGAACGCGATCGCAGCCGTCACGCCGCCTACGATGGCATCGCGCCACTCCACCCGACAGTTCGGCACGAACACATACATCAGCGTGAACGCGAGCACCGTCAGCGGCAACGCAGCGCCCGCCAGCGCCCATTCGATCAGCGGCGTGATTCGCTGCGCGGCGGTGTACGTCATGGACTGCGTGAACAGATACGAGGAGATCGACAGGCTCACGCCGATCAGAATCGGCCCGAGCGTCAGGATCGACCAGTAGACCAGCACGCGCTGCGCGAACGGGCGCGCCTTGCGCACGCGCCAGATCACGTTGAACGCGGATTCGATCGTCATCATCGTCATCACGGACGTGACGAACAGGATGATCATGCCGACCGTGGTCAGCCCCTTTGCCTTCGATGCAAACTGGTTCAGGTATTTGAAGATCTGGCTGCTGACCTGGTCAGGCATCAGATGGTCGGCGAGAAAGGTCTGCAGCGACATCTGGAACTGCGCGAAGATCGGAAACGCGGTAAACAGCGCGAACGCGACCGTCGCGAGCGGCACCAGCGAAAGCATCGTCGTGAAGGTGAGACTGCCCGCAACCTGAGGAATGCGATCCTCGCCGCTGCGCTTCGCGCCAAACTCCGCGAGACGCTTGAGCGCGTCGAGATCGAGACGCAACCTGGACAACAAACCGACCTCCTCCACTTCAGTGCACGCGCCGGCATCGAGCGCGTCGCCAATCTCGCGGCACCGCCAGCGAACCCACCCCTATAATACCCGTTCACTGCCAATGCCTATGAAAGACATCCTCGTGCTTTACTACAGCCGGCACGGCGCCACGCGCGAACTCGCGCTGGCCATCGCGCACGGCATCGATAGCGTTTCCGGCATGCAAGCGCGCGTGCGTACGGTGCCACCCGTTTCGACGGTCTGCGAAGCCACGCAGCCCGACATTCCCGCCGAAGGCCCGCCGTATGTGGAACTGCGCGATCTCGAAGAGTGCGCGGGACTCGCGCTCGGCTCGCCGACCCGCTTCGGCAACATGGCCGCGCCGCTCAAATACTTCCTCGACGGCACCACGCCGCAGTGGCTGTCGGGCGCGCTCGCGGGCAAGCCTGCGTGCGTGTTCACGTCGACGGGCAGCCTGCACGGCGGCCAGGAAACGACGCTGCTGTCGATGATGCTGCCGCTCCTGCATCACGGCATGCTGATCCTCGGCATTCCCTATACCGAAAGCACGCTCACGACGACGCAAACGGGCGGCACGCCCTATGGCGCATCGCACTTCGCGCGTGCGGACTCGGCCGGCCACGGCATTTCCGCCGACGAAAAAACACTCGCAATTGCGCTTGGCTCGCGAATCGCGCGCACTGCCGCCTCGATGAGCGAGCGGCCATGAACACGGCGCGCGACGCAGCTTCCCGTGACAGCGCGCAGGGCAACCGCGCCGCCGCAACGGGCGCGCTGGTTGCGCTCATTGCATTGATTGCGCTGTGCGTCGCGTGGGAATGGTGGCTCGCGCCGTTGCGCGCGGGCGGCTCGCTGTTCGTGCTCAAGGCCGTGCCGCTGCTGCTCGCGCTGCCCGGCGTGTGGCGCAAACGGCTTTACACGTTGCAGTGGGCATCGATGCTGAGCCTGCTGTATCTGATGGAAGGCATCGTGCGCGGTATGTCGGATCGTGGCCTGAGCGCCCGGCTCGGCTGGTGCGAGGTGATCCTCGCCGTCGCGTTCTTCGTCTGCGCACTCGTTTATGTCGCGCCGTTCAAGCGCGCGGCGAAGCGTCATGCGCGCAGTGAAAACGGCGCGGCCAGCGGGCCCGTCTGATTGTCCGGCGCGGTGCGGCCACAGCCCTGGCCGCGCCGCGCCGCGCATCCAATGCATCAACCTGCATCAACCGCCGTCGTCGAATCACGCACCAGCCGAACACGCCCTACCCGCTCTGACCGACCATTCATGAACTCCGCAGCTTCATCGAACTTCATCGCCGCGTGCGTCGACGCGATCGGCGCCGCGCACGTCCTTACCGATCCGCACGACACCGCGCCCTATCTCACCGACTGGCGCCGCCGCTACACGGGCAGCGCGTGCGCGGTGCTGTGCCCGTCGACGGCAGAAGAAGTCGCCGCGATCGTGCGGCTCGCGAACGAACATCGTGTCGCGATCGTGCCGCAAGGCGGCAATACGGGCCTCGTGGGCGGCGCCACGCCCGACACCAGCGGCGCGCAAGCAGTGCTGAGTCTCAGGCGGCTCAATCGCGTGCGCGACGTCGATCCGCACAACAACACCATCACCGTCGAAGCAGGCGTCGTACTCGCCGACGTGCAGGCGCGCGCCGAAGCGGCGGCACGTCTGTTCCCGCTGAGCCTCGCGGCGCAAGGCAGTTGCACGATCGGCGGCAATCTGTCGACGAACGCGGGCGGCACGGGGGTATTGCGCTATGGCAACACGCGCGAGCTGTGTCTCGGGCTGGAAGTCGTGACGCCGCAAGGCGAGCTGTGGGATGGACTGCGCGGACTGCGCAAGGACAACACCGGCTACGATCTGCGCGACCTCTTCATCGGCGCGGAAGGCACGCTCGGCATCATCACGGCGGCCGTGATGAAACTGCATCCGCAGCCGGCCGCGCGCGTGACGGCGCTCGCCGCGCTGCCTTCGGCGCATGCCGCGCTGGATTTTCTGTCGCTCGCGCAGCGTCACGCCGGACCGCTTCTGACGGGCTTCGAGTTGATGTCGGATTTCTGCCTGCGTCTCGTGAACCGGCATTTTCCGCAGATGCGCTATCCGTTCGCCGAGCCGCACGCGCAGATCGTGCTGCTCGAACTGTCGGATAGCGAAAGCGAAGAGCACGCGCGCGCGCTCTTCGAGCGGATGATGGAAACGGCACTCGAAAGCGGTCTCGTCGAAGATGCTGTGGTCGCGGAAAATCTCGCGCAGACGCAGGCATTCTGGAATCTGCGCGAGCACATTCCTCTGGCGCAGGCCGAAGAAGGGCTGAACATCAAGCACGATATCGCGGTGCCGATTTCGCGCATCGGCCATTTCATCGAAGAAACGGATGCGCTGATCGCGAAGGCCGCACCCGGCGCGCGGATGGTGACGTTCGGTCACCTCGGCGACGGCAATCTGCATTACAACGTGCAGGCGCCCGAAGGCGGCGATGCGAAGCAGTTTCTCGACCAGTATCAGCACACGATGAATCAGATCGTCTACGACAGCGTGCATCGGCATCGCGGCAGCATCAGCGCGGAGCACGGAATCGGTCAGTTGAAGATCGACGAATCGGCGCATTACAAATCGGATATCGAGGTGCGTCTGATGAAGACCCTGAAAACCGCGTTCGATCCGCTGAACCTGATGAATCCCGGCAAGGTGCTACGCTAATAGCATCCGAACTGGCGAGAGGCGTATATGAAAATTCGCGTGCTGTCCGATCTGCATCTCGAATCCGACCAGCCGGAAATCATTCCGCATGCGGACGCCGATCTGGTCGTGCTGGCAGGCGACATCCACAATCACGCCGAAGGCCTGCGCTGGGCGGCTGAAACGTTCGACGGCGCGGTGCCCGTCGTCTACGTGCCGGGCAACCACGAGTATTACGACGGCGAGTTCGGCGCGCTCGAAGCGGCGATGCACGACGCCGCCGCGAGCGTCGACAACGTGTACTTTCTCAACAACGCGACGCTCGTCGATCCGCTCGGACAGTGGCGCGTGCTCGGCACGACGCTGTGGACCGACTTCGATCTTTACGGCAATGATGAAGAATCGCGCGCCGCGTCGATCGCAGCGGCCGAGCGCGTGATGCTCGATTATCGCGGGCTGATTCAGGTGACATGGACAGCGGGAAACGACTCGGGTGGCCAGGGCGCGCTGCAGGACAACACGCCGCGCAACCTGACGGCCGCCGATACGATCGCGCTCCACCGTCACGCGCGCGCGTGGCTGGAAGGGGAACTGGCGAAACCGTTCGCGGGCAAGACGATTGTCGTCACGCATCATGCGCCGCACCGGCGCAGTCTCGCCGAGCGTTATGCGGACGACGTCGTGTCAGCGGGCTTTGTCAATGATCTGCCGTCGCTGGTGCGCGCGCCCGTGACGCTGTGGATACACGGTCATACGCATACGGCATTCGATTATGTAGAAAACGGCGCGCGCGTCGTGTGTAACCCGCGCGGGTATCTCGACCGGCGCACGCGGGCGCTCGAAAACGCGGCGTTCACGTGGGACAAAGTGGTCGAAATCTAAAGGCGTCGTAAGCAGCGATCAACGCCCGCTGATATCGCGCGCGCGACGCTGCCGCTCGTCGACGCGAATCGGCACGAGACGCGGCTGCGGCCGCAGGCGTCGCAGCAGATCGCGCGACGCGGCAACGCCAATCAGTCCGAGCATGACGGCGACGCCGATCATCAGCAGATTCGTATCCATGTTGTCCTCTTCGATTCCAGATGTGCTTGCGTGCCGAAAGATGCCGGCCTTGAATGACACGTTAGCAAACCCGATGCCGCGAGGAAGTAAGGAAGTGTTGCGACGCGACAGCGGGATGTAACAGTCCGTCAAAAGGCTGCTCCACCCATATCGCGCCATGCACGCGCTATTTCAAGTGCGCGCGAACTTGCGCAGTTCGGCCTGATCCGCGGCGAGCGTCGGCGGCAGTTCGTCGCGCAGAAACTCGACCCACGTGCGAATCTTCGCGTCCAGATACTGCCGCGACGGGTACAACGCGTACACGTTCATTTCCTGCGAGATATATTCCGGAAGAATCCACACGAGTTCGCCGCTGCGCAGGCCGGCAATGGCCGAATAGATAGGCAGCACGGCGACGCCCATGCCTTCGCGCACCGCCACGGCCATCGCTTCCGCGACGTTGATCTGGAAAGTGGATGCGCCCAAGTGCAGCGTCTCCTGCCCGTTCGGGCCGTCGAAAGTCCATTCGTCGGCGGGCATCACGGGTGTGATCATTTGCAGGCACGTGTGGCCGCGCAAATCCGACAGCGTCTGCGGCACGCCGTTGCGCTCCAGATAATCCGGCGACGCGACCACCACGCTGAACGCGCTGCCGAGGCGCTGCGAGACCAGCCCCGAATCAGGCAAGCTCTGCGCGAGCACGACCGCGACGTCATAGCCTTCGTCGAGCAGATCGGGCATGCGCTGCGCGAGCGTCAGCTCGAGATGCACGTCGGGATAGCGCTGCTGATAGCGGCTCACGGCGGGCACTACGTAGTGCTGGCCGAAGCTCGTCATCGCGTGAACCTTCAGCTTGCCCGAGGGACGCGCGTGGGCGTCGCTGGCTTCGGCTTCCGCCTGATCGACGTACGCGAGAATCTGCTCGCAGCGCTGCAGATAGCGCTCGCCCGCCTCCGTGAGCGCGATGCGGCGCGTCGTGCGGTTCAACAGACGCGTGCGCAGATGCGCCTCCAGATCGGACACGGCGCGCGACGCATAAGCCGTCGTCGTGTTCAGATGCTGGGCCGCGCCCGTGAAGCTGCCTGCTTCGACGACGCGGACAAATACGCGCATGTTCTGAAGCGTATCCATGATTTACACCCAAATCTTTCAGTACGGGAAGGATTGTTGCACGATTTGGAAAGACGATTATCTCATTCTCCGTAAGTATGCGTTACACCCTTGCGGGTTATTCGCTAATTGATCAAAAAATATAATCCCCTACAAGGTTCTATAGCCATTTGGGGAGCAAATCGTGCAGTTTCCGGTAACAAAAGGGATCGCCGCGCTGTCGGTTCTTACGATCTCGTTGATAATCGCCGGCTGCGCGAGCACGGGACACATCGCGCCCCAATCGACCAGCACCGAGCCCGCCTCGCTCGACGTCGGCGCCGCCATCCGCGCGGCCGATACCGATGCGCAATGGCCCGCCGCCGACTGGTGGCGCGCCTATAACGATCCGCAACTGAACGCGTGGATCGAACAGGCGCAGGCGGGCAGTCCGACGCTCGCGGCGGCGCAGGCACGCGTACGTGAGGCGCAGTCGTTCGCGGGCGTCGCAAAGTCCGCGCTGCTGCCGCAGGTGAACGGCAGCATGCAGATTCAGCGCAAGCAGTGGCCAGACAACGTCTTCTACGGTCCGGGCGAGCTGGCCGGCCAGCAGTCGTGGAACAACACGGCTGAACTCGGCCTGTCGTATCACCTCGATCTGTGGGGCAAGGATAAGAGCGCCGCCGAGGAAGCACTCGACATCGCGCACGCGCGTGCCGCCGATTACCGCGCGGCGCAGCTGGAACTCGAATCGAACATCGTGCGCGCCTATATCGAGATGTCGCTGAACTATGCGTTGCTCGATATCGCGAAACAGACGCTCGAACAGCAGGAACAGGTTGCCGCGCTCGCCAACCGGCGGCTGAAAGGCGGCATCGGCACGCAGCTCGAAGTCGCGCAGGCAGAAACGCCGCTGCCCGAGTACGAACGCCAGATCGACGCGATCGAAGAAGAAATCGCGCTCGGCCGCAACCAGCTGGCCGCGCTCGCGGGCAAAGGCCCCGGCGCGGGCGATTCGATCACGCGCCCGCAGATCGCGCTGTCCGCCTTCGCCGGCCTGCCGTCGACGATGCCCGCAGAGCTGATCGGCCATCGCCCCGATATCGTCGCGGCGCGCTGGACGGTCGCCGCGCAGGCGCGCGGCATCGACGTCGCGAAGGCAGACTTCTATCCGAATATCGATCTGCTCGCGTCAGTTGGCGGCTATGCGGCAATGGGGCCGCTGTTCGGCTTCCTGAAGTCCCAGGCGGGCGGCTGGACGGCGGGCCCGGCGCTGTCGCTGCCCATCTTCACGGGCGGACGCCTGCGCTCGCAACTGGGCGCGGCTTCGGCGGGCTACGACGTGGCCGTCGAGCAATACAACCAGTCGATCGTCGGTGCGCTGAAGGAAATCGCCGATCAGGTCGTGCGGATGCGTTCGCTCGATACTCAATTGAAGGATGCGAACCGTTCCGTCGCGACGGCGAACAAGACCTATCAACTGGCACGCGAAGGTTATCGGCGCGGCCTGACCGATTATGTGAACGTGCTGATTGCGCAGACGCAGCTGCTGCGCGCGCAAGAAGGCGTCGCGAAGGTGCAGGCCGGACAGTTGCAGGCACACGCGACGCTCGTGACGGCGTTGGGCGGCGGCGTGATCGATCCCGCCGACGGTCCTTCGCAAAAGGACGTGCTGCCTGCGCATGGCAAGGGCAAGGGCAAGAAGAGCGATGACGCAAAACCGGACGACAAAGCCACCGCCAGCGCGATGAACAGCGCTTCGACCGGCACGCCGGCCGCCCACTGACGGGAGCGCCGCCGATGTCCTCGAACCCTTCCACGCCCCGCACGCCCAGCGCTTTCTACGCCGCGTTCGTCGACTGGGCGCGCACGGACGGCCGCACCTGGATTTATCTCTTCAAGGCGCTCGCCGCGTGCTTCCTCGCGCTCGGCATCGCGATGAAGCTAGACCTGCCGCAGCCGCGCACGGCGATGACGACTGTGTTCATCGTGATGCAGCCGCAAAGCGGGATGGTGATCGCGAAGAGCTTCTACCGGATTTGCGGCACGCTGATCGGACTCGTCGTGATGATGGCGCTGATCGGACTGTTTTCGCAGCAGCCGGAGCTGTTCATCATTTCGACGGCGATCTGGGTCGGCATCTGCACGGCGGGCGCGGCGCGCAACCGCAACTTTCGCTCGTACGGCTTCGTGCTTGCCGGTTATACGGCGGCGCTGATCGGCATCCCCGCTTCGCAGCATCCCGATGGCGCGTTCATGTCGGCGCTGACTCGGGTCGCGGAAATCGTGGTCGGCATTCTGTGCTCGGGCGTCGTCAGCGCGCTCGTGTTTCCCGAACACGCGGGCGAGCAGATGCGCAGCACAGTGCGCGCGCGCTTCTCGTCATTCGTCGATTACGTGTGCGCGGCGCTCTCGGGCCAGGCCGATCGCGCGCGCATCGAGGACACCAACGCGAAGTTCGTCGCCGATATCGTCGGCTTCGAGGCCGTGCGCAGCGTCGCCGTGTTTGAAAGCCCCGATTCGCGGATGCGCAGCGGACGGCTGTCGCGCCTGAACAGCGAGTTCATGACGGTATCGACGCGCTTTCACGCGCTGCATCAGCTGATGAACCGCCTGCGTGTGTCCGGTGCATCCGGCGCAGCGGGCGCGACGGCCGCCGTCGCTGCGCTCGAGCCGTACTTCCGCGAGATTTCGCCGTTGCTGAGCAAGTCGGGCGAGCCGGTGTTGACGGCCACCGACGCATCGCACGCAGCCGCGCAACTCGAAGCGTTCAAGGCAGAGTTGCCGAAGCGCGTGCGCGCGACCCGCGCCGTACTCGAAAGCGACGCCGACGTGCCACTGCTCGATTTCGACACGGGCGCGGAACTGCTCTACCGCTTCGTCGACGATCTGCACGCGTACGCAGCGACGTATGCATCGCTCGCTGTCGCGACACACGAGCGCGAGCGCTGGATCGAGCGTTACGAGCCGAAGACGAACGGCATCGCAGCGGGAGTCGCGGGCCTGCGCGCGGCGATCGTGATGGCGATCCTCGGCGCGTTCTGGATCGCAACCGCGTGGCCGAGCGGCTCGACGCTGACGCTGAATGCGGCCGCCGTGTGCGCGCTCGCGTCGTCGTCGCCGTATCCGACGCGCACCGCGTTCCAGATGGCGGCGGGCACGATCCTGTCGTCGACGCTCGCGCTGTTGCTGACGTTCGGCATCTATCCGCATATCGACGGCTTTGCGCTGCTGTGCGCCGCGCTCACACCGTTCCTCGCGCTCGGCGTGTGGATGACGACGCGGCCGAAGCTCGCGGGCTACGGCGTCGGCTACTGCATTTTCTTCTGCTTTCTCGCGGGCCCGGACAACGTGATTCATTACGATCCGAGCGGCTTCATCAACGATGCCATTGCGCTCGCGCTTTCGATGCTGGTTGCGTCGATCGCGTTCGCGGTGCTGCTGCCGCCGTCGACGCCGTGGCTGCGCAACCGGCTGCTCGCCGATCTGCGCGCGCAGGTGGTGCTGGCGTGCCGCGGCCGGATCGGACGTTTGTGGCGGCTACGGACGCGCTTCGAGAGCGGCGCGCGCGACCTGATGCATCAGATCAACGCGCTGGCGGCCAGCGAGCCCGACGTGAAGCGCGACACGATGCGCTGGATGTTCGCGGTGCTGGAGATCGGCAATGCCGTGATCGACTTGCGCAGTGAAGTCGCGACGCTGCCGCGCGATGCGCGCTATGCGCCGTCGATGCCGTGGCGCGTCAGTCTGCGCGCGACCTGCGCCGCCGTGAGCCGCCTGTTCGAGCGCCCTCGCGCCGCCCGCCTCGATAACGCGCTGGCCGCGACATCCGATGCGATCGCCGCCGTACAGCAGACGCTTTCGACCTTCACACCGCCGCGCGACGAGCGTCATCAATTGCAACGCATTTTGAGTCACCTGCATTTCATCCGGAGCGCGCTGCTCGATCCGCAATCGCCGCTGGCGCAAGCCAACGACGCGAGCGACACGAACAGCGATGCGCCACAAGGAGTTCGCCATGCCACGTGAGATTGCCGTTCTGGACGCCTACGTGCCCGCCATCGTGCTGCTGTTCATTGCGGGCGCCGCGATCACCTGGCTGGTCGACCGCGCGATAGCGTGGACGGGCCTGTATCGCGTCGTGTGGCACCCGTCCCTGTTCCGCGCGAGCTTGCTCGTGTGTGTGTGCGGCGTGCTGGGCCTCGCCGTTTATCGTTGATCCGAGTCGAATCATGACAATCAGAAACATCATTGGGTTTATCGCGACGGGCATCGTGTTCGTCGTCGCGATCTTGATCGGGCGTGCCCTGTGGGTGCATTACATGGACGAGCCGTGGACGCGCGATGGCCGCGTGCGCGCCGAAGTCGTCAACATTGCGCCGGATGTATCGGGCGCCGTGGTCGAACTTCCCGTGCGCGACAACCAGTTCGTTCACAAGGGCGATCTGTTGATGCAGATCGATCCATCGCACTATCAGATTGCCGTCGAGCAGGCGCAGGCTGCTGTTGCCGCGCGCAAGGCTGAATTGCAGATGCGGCGTGACGATGCGCAGCGGCGTGCGGATATGGATAGTCTCGTGGTGTCGAAGGAAAACCGCGAGAACGCGACGCATACGGCGTCTGCCGCCGAGGCGCAGTATCAGCAGGCGCTTGCCGCGCTGGATGCGGCGAAGCTCAATCTGGAGCGTACTCGTGTTGTGTCGCCGGTTGATGGGTATGTGACGAATCTGAACGTGTATCGCGGGGATTATGCGATTTCGGGTTCAGCAAAGCTGGCTGTCGTGGATAGCAATTCGTTCTGGGTGTATGGGTATTTTGAGGAAACGAAGCTGCCGCATGTGAAGGTCGGGGATAAGGCCGATATCCGGCTGATGAGCGGGGGCACGCTGAAGGGGCATGTCGAGAGTATCTCCCGCGGGATTTATGATCGCGATAATCCGCAGAGCCGGGAGCTGCTGGCTGATGTGAATCCGACTTTTAACTGGGTGAGGTTGGCGCAGCGGGTGCCTGTGCGGGTGAAGATTGATTCTGTGCCTGAAGGGGTTCTGCTTTCGGCGGGGACGACGTGTACGGTTGTTGTTACGCCTTCGTGATCTTTTGATTTGATTGTCTGCGACGCTGGGTGGTTTGCGTTTGTTTGCGCTAGCGTCCGCGCCTTGCCTTCGCGCTTCAAGTGTCGCCGGTCGGTGATTTGGCCTTTGAGCTGGCATCCGCGCTTTGCCTTCGTGCTTCAAGCGTCGCCCCTGTGCGGGGCGGCACCTACTTTTCTTTGCCGCCGCAAAGAAAAGTAGGCAAAAGAAAGCGGCTAACACCGCCAATTTTTCTTCTTGCCTGAGGGCCCCCAAAGGGTCTTACGCTTCACACGGCAGCATTGCTGTTCGCGTTCGTTGCCAACGCTTTGAATGAGCGCCTCACCCACTTCAAACACCCGAACTTAGGCTCGCGGCAGCGAATGGTTTGCGCCGCCCAGGTGGCAAACTGTGTGTAGGTTGTCGCGTCGTATAGCGTGGCGCTCTTACAGGGTGGTACGCGTGCGCTATCGGTCCGGAGTGGTGCGTTTATGGTGCGAACGCCTACACACAGTTTGCCACCTGGGCGGCGGTGGAATATCTGGCATGGCATGCTGTAACGCAGATGAGTGAAGCAGGTGATGAGCACGCACGAGCGCTGGCAACGAGCGTGGGTCACGTGATTGCCGTGTGAAGCATAAGAACCTGTGGGGGCCCTCAGGCAAGAAGAAATGTTGGCGGTGTGAGCCGCTTTCTTTTGCCTACTTTTCTTTGCGGCGGCAAAGAAAAGTAGGTGCCGCCCCGCACAGGGGCGACGCCTGAAGCACGCTAACGCATCGCGGATGCCACCGCAAAGGCCAAATCACCAAACGGCGACGCTTGAACAGCAAACACCGTAACGCGAATGCCAGCTCAAACACAAGCAAACCAAAGCGTCGCAGACAAAACACCCCTCACCGCAGGGAAAACTTCGCCACCGCCACCTTCAGCGCTTGCGCCTGATCATCCAACGCCCGCGCAGCGGCAGTAGCCTGCTCAACGAGTGCAGCATTCTGCTGAGTTCCAGCATCCATCTGCGACACCGCGAGGTTGATCTCCTCGATCCCCGAACTCTGCTCGGCGGAAGCCGCCGAAATCTCCCCCATGATGTCCGTCACACGCTTCACGGCCTTGACGACTTCGTCCATCGTCTGCCCGGCGTCCTGCGCGAGTTGAGACCCGTTGCTCGCCCGCTCGACGGACGCGCTGATCAGCGTCTTGATCTCCTTGGCGGCCGCGGCGCTGCGCTGCGCGAGGTTGCGCACCTCACCCGCCACCACCGAGAACCCACGTCCTTCCTCGCCCGCACGCGCCGCCTCGACGGCGGCATTCAACGCGAGAATGTTCGTCTGAAACGCTATCCCTTCGATCACGCCGATGATGTCGCCGATGCTCTTCGCGCTGTCGTTGATCTGGCCCATCGTCGTGACCACGCGGCCAACCACGTCGCCGCCCTTCTCCGCAATCGACGACGCATTGTCGGCAAGCGTGCGCGCCTGCTTCGCGTTGTCCGCGTTCTGACGCACCGTCGACGTCAACTCCTCCATGCTGCTCGCCGTCCGTTCGAGCGCCATCGCCTGCTGCTCGGTGCGCTGCGACAGGTCGAGATTGCCCATCGAGATCTGCCCCGACGCGGCGGCGATCGCCTCCGCGCTCGCCGCGATATGCGAGACCGTCGACGACAGGCCGTTCTGCATGTCGCGCAGCGCGGACAGCATGCTGCCGTTGTCGCGCTTGCCGAGCGCGATGTCGTTCGACAGATCGCCCGCTGCGATACGGCTCGCGATCTCCTTCGCGTACACCGGCTCGCCGCCCAGTTGGCGCGCGAGACGCCGCACGACCCACTCGCTGATGACGAACGCGAGCACGATCAGCGCGATCGTCATCACGGCCATCATCACGAACGACGATTGATAGATGAACGACGACGCGTCGATCGTCGCCTTCGCGGCCGTGCCGCGCTGCGCGACCAGCTCATCGACGAGCTTCTCGAGCTTGCCCGTCTCGACGAGCAGCGACACGTCCGTCGTGCCGACCTGCCAGTTCATCTGCGACAGGTCGAGCGGCTGCGCCTTCACGAGCGTGACGAAATCGCGCATATGCCCGCTCCACACGCCGATCGCGGCAGCGAACTTCTTCTGCTGCGCCGTGGCGGCGGCGGAATCGGCGTATTGCTGGAGCGTATTGAGTTCGGCCGACAGACCCGTCAGCCCTTTGTCGATATCGGCACCGAGCTCGTCGCGTTCTTTCGCGGTCGTCGCCGTCAGCAGCATCTTCTGGGCTCGGCTCGAACGCAACAGGTAGCCACGCGCCTCCTCCGCAGCCCGGCTCGCGATATGGCCCTGCTCGTAAATCGAGCGCATCTGCCCGTTCAGCCGGCTGATCTGCGCGAGCGAAAACACGCCGATCGCCAGCGTGCCCGCCAGCAGCACCGCAAAGGCGAACCGCAAGGTCGTCTTCACCGACCAGCCGCGCATCCTGCCGCCTGCCGGCCGTTTGCCCGAACCCGGCCGTCCTCCCACCGCTTCACCATCCGGCACGAAACCCGCGCCCGTCTGGCCACCCAGCGAAACTGCTTTCATATTTCTCGTCCCCGCTTGTCGTGCTGCCGGAAAGGTCAGTTCCGGCATTGCTGCTTTTCTCTCCGGGTTGACGGCATCGCCGGCGGCGTTCTTGAGGCCGTCCGTCCGGCAATTTTCCCGGTCCTGCGCGCGCCGCCTTGTGGGTAGCGCGCCGCGTCGGATTTATACATTGGCCAAAATTCGTTGGGCGTGTTTTCCCACGTTTTGCGCGATGGCTTTCGCTCTAATTCGGCAGGCGACGCGCCATCCCGGTGCCGCCGACTGCATCCGCCGCACAAAAAACAGGCACGATCGCTCATTTGACGCGCCAACAGATGTCCGAATCACGACAAAACTTGGCCGGACAATTGAAGGGAGACACACTACACTTCATCAAACGCTAAAAACATCTGCTGTCGCCGACGGTCTTGCCGCAACTGCCGGCGTCTGCTTCCGAGCCACCCTCTCCTGACCGACCTCATGGAAACCAGCCTCGACAAAGGCGCCCTGGCTGGCGCCGCCGCTTCAGCTTCAGCTCCTGCCGCCCCCCGGCCGCAAGCGAAGACCGTCTATTCGATCCTTGGCGCAATCAGCTTCTCGCATCTGATGAACGACATGATTCAGTCGTTGATCCTTGCGATTTATCCGATGCTGAAGGCGAACTTCTCGCTGTCGTTCGGGCAGATCGGCCTGATCACGCTGACGTATCAGATCACGGCCTCGCTGCTGCAGCCGCTGGTCGGCATTTATACGGACAAGCATCCGAAGCCGTACTCGCTGCCCGTCGGCATGGGCTTTACGCTGTCGGGCCTGCTGCTGATGTCGGTGGCGCCGAGCTTCGGCGTGCTGCTGATCGCGGCGGCGCTGGTTGGCTGTGGGTCGTCTGTATTTCACCCGGAATCGTCACGCGTGGCGCGCATGGCGTCGGGCGGTAAGCATGGGCTTGCGCAGTCGCTGTTTCAGGTGGGCGGCAACGCTGGCTCGTCGCTCGGGCCGCTGCTCGCGGCGCTGATCGTGATTCCGCATGGCCAGCGCAGCATTGCGTGGTTTTCGGCGGCGGCGCTCGTCGGGATTCTCGTGCTCACGTATATCAGCCGCTGGTACAAGCATCATCCCGCGACCAAGAAAGCGCGCGCCGGGCAGGTTGCGCATGCGGCGCTGCCCCGTGGCAAGGTCGCGTTCGCGATGAGCATTCTCGTCCTGCTGGTGTTCTCGAAGTACTTCTATCTGACCAGCATCAATAGCTACTTCACGTTCTATCTGATCGACAAGTTCCATCTGCCCGTGCAGGCCGCGCAGGTGCATCTGTTCGTTTTCCTTGCTGCTGTTGCGGCGGGTACGGTGATTGGTGGTCCGGTTGGCGACCGGATTGGGCGCAAGTATGTGATCTGGGTGTCGATTCTTGGCGTTGCGCCATTCACTCTGTTGCTGCCGTATGCGAATCTGTTCTGGACGGGGGTGCTGACCGTCATTATCGGTATCGTGCTGGCGTCGGCGTTTTCGGCGATTCTCGTTTATGCGCAGGAGCTCATTCCTGGTAAGGTCGGGATGGTTGCCGGGTTGTTCTTTGGGTTTGCCTTTGGGCTTGGCGGGATCGGCGCCGCCGTGCTTGGCCAACTGGCTGACGCGACTAGCATCGCCTATGTGTATAAGGTGTGCTCGTTCTTGCCGTTGCTCGGGATCTTGACTGTGTTTTTGCCGGATGTTGAGGGGAAGAAGGTCAAAGCCTGATGGTGGTTTTTTGTTTGCTCGCTTGCCGCGGGGTGGATTCGCGGCGCGAGCGGTTTGGTTTTTTTGCCTTCGTGCTTCATGTGTTGCCCGCGCGTGCTTGCCTTTGCGCTGGCATCCGCGCTTCGCCGTTCGGTGTTTTGGCGTTTGCGCTGGCATCCGCGCTTCGCCGTTCGGTGTTTTGGCGTTTGCGCTGGCATCCGCGCTTTGCCTTCGTGCTTCAAGCGTCGCCCCTGTGCGGGGCGGCACCTACTTTTCTTTGCCGCCGCAAAGAAAAGTAGGCAAAAGAAAGCGGCTAACACCGCCAGCTCTTGTGTTTGCCTGAGGGCCCCCAACCGGTCGTACGCTTACACGGCAATCACGTGACCCATGTTCGTTGCCAACGCTCTTGCGGAGCGCCTCACCCGCTTCACGCCCCAGCGTTTCAGCATGCCTTGCCAGATAGTCCACCGCCGCCCAGGTGGCAAACTGTGTGTCGGCCCAAGTGCGCCAGACGCCTCACTTCGGACCGATAGTACACGCGTCCCATCCTGTAAGAGCGCCGCGCTATACGCCGCGACAACCTACACACAGTTTGCCACCTGGGCGGCAGAAACCATTCGCTGCCGCTAGCAGGTGTGCGGGTGTTTGAAGTGGGTGAGGCGTTCATTCGAAGCGTTGGCAACGAGCGCCGACCAGGGCACTGTCATGTGAAGCGTGGGGACGTTGGGGGCCCGTGGATAAGAACACGGGCTGGCGGTGTTAGCCGCTTTCTTTTGCCTACTTTTCTTTGCGGCGGCAAAGAAAAGTAGGTGCCGCCCCGCACAGGGGCGACGCGTGAAGCACGCTAACAAATCGCGGATGCCAGCGCAAAGGCCAATACACCGCACGACAACTCGCGAATGCCAGCGCAAAGGCAAAAAAACCAAACCGTGAACACCATCAACGAGCCCCATCAAGCACCCAGCGTCGCAGACAAAACCAAAACCAAAACCCAAACCGAACCCCTGGTCTACCCGCGTTGCCGCCAACACCCCCCTGCACTATCCTGTGCAAACCCGCGCGCCAGCGAAAAGCCACAGCCTGGAGGGGCCACGCCCAATGACCACTTACCGCGAATTCCACCGCCGCTCAATCGAATCCCCCGAAGAATTCTGGCGCGAAGAGGCCAACCGCATCCACTGGCAAACCCCATTCGACACCGTCCTCGACCGCTCAAACCCGCCCTTCGCACGCTGGTTCGTCGGCGGCAAAACGAACCTGTGCCACAACGCGGTGGACCGCCACCTCGCGCAGCGCGCGCAACAGAACGCGCTCGTCTACGTATCGACGGAAACGGGCATCGAGCGCCGCTACACCTATGCCGATCTGCACGCCGAAGTGAACCGGATGGCGGCCGTGATGCGCTCGCTCGGCGTCAAGCGCAGCGACCGCGTGCTCATCTATCTCCCGATGATCCCCGAAGCCGTGTTCGCAATGCTCGCATGCGCGCGCCTGGGAGCGATCCACTCGGTGGTGTTCGGCGGGTTCGCCGCGCCAAATCTCGCCGCGCGTATCGACGACGCAAAACCCGCGCTGATCGTCACAGCCGATGCCGGCGCGCGCGCAGGCAAAGTGATCGACTACACGCCGCTCGTCGACGAAGCGCTATCGCGCGCGACGCACAAGACGCCCAAGGTGCTACTGATCGACCGGCAACTGGCACCCGAGCGCCTGAACGCCCCGTATCTCGTCGCGTACGAGCCCCTGCGCGAGCAATTCTTCGACGCGCACGTGCCATGCGAATGGCTTGAATCGACGGAACCTTCGTACGTGCTCTATACGTCCGGCACGACGGGCAAGCCAAAAGGCGTGCAGCGCGATGTCGGCGGCTATGCGGTCGCGCTCGCGGCATCGATGGAGTACATCTTCCAGGGCAAGCCGGGCGACACGATGTTCACCGCGTCCGACGTCGGCTGGGTGGTCGGCCACAGCTACATCGTCTACGCGCCGCTGATCGCGGGCCTCACGACTGTCATGTACGAAGGCACGCCCATTCGTCCCGACGGCGGCATCTGGTGGCGGCTCGTCGAGCAGCACAAAATCAATCTGATGTTCACGGCGCCGACGGCCATCCGTGTGCTGAAAAAGCAGGACCCGGCGCTTCTGAAACAGGCCGATCTGTCGAGCCTGCGTACGCTCTTCCTCGCTGGCGAACCGCTCGACGAGCCAACCGCTTCGTGGATCTCCGATGCCCTCGGCAAGCCCGTCGTCGACAACTTCTGGCAGACGGAAACCGGCTGGCCGATTCTCGCGATCCAGCGCGGTGTCGAAGCGCTGCCGCAAAAGCTCGGCTCGCCGGGCGTGCCCTGCTACGGCTACGACCTGACGCTGCGCAACGAGCACACGGGCGAGCCGTGCGCGCCGGGAGAAAAAGGCGTCATCACGCTCGGCTATCCGTTGCCGCCGGGCTGCATGTCGACCGTCTGGGGCGACGACAAGCGCTTCGTCAAAACGTATTGGGAAAGCGTGCCGAACCAGCAGCTCTATTCGACATTCGACTGGGGCATTCAGGACGAAGACGGCTACGTAACGATCCTCGGCCGCACCGATGACGTGATCAACGTCGCGGGCCATCGCCTCGGCACGCGCGAAATCGAAGAGGCGCTGTCGGCGCACAAGGCGGTCGCGGAAGTCGCCGTGGTCGGCGTGACGGATCAGGTGAAAGGACAGGCAGCCGTGGCGTTCGTCGTCGTGCGCGACGCCGGTGCGTACGAGTCCGATGAAGCCCGTGTAAAACTCTCCGCCGAACTGTGCGCGACCGTGGATCGCCAACTCGGCGCGATCGCGCGGCCCGCGCATGTCGTGCTGGTGTCGATGCTGCCGAAGACGCGCTCCGGCAAACTGTTGCGCCGCGCGATCGCGGCACTCGCCGAAGGCCGCGATCCCGGCGATCTGCCGACTATTGAAGACCCATCGGCATTGCAGCAGATTCGCGA
Organism: Paraburkholderia steynii; assembly: GCF_900100565.1. NCBI lineage: Bacteria > Pseudomonadati > Pseudomonadota > Betaproteobacteria > Burkholderiales > Burkholderiaceae > Paraburkholderia > Paraburkholderia steynii. The sequence continues at coordinate 484,520 of NZ_FNDI01000001.1, forward strand.
TGCCGTCGCCGCCGCGTTCAGCGCGAAGTAAGTCGCGTGAAAAACGGCGCGCGTCTCAACCGCGCGCCGACAAAAACCGCCTGAGAATCCCGCTCGAATACGTGCCCGCCAGCTCGGTCAGAAACGTGACGAACGACGCGGGCGCATGCGCGTCCGCCGTATCGGAAATGGTCCGCACGATCGCGCAGGGCACGCCGTACTCATAGCAGACCTGTGCAATCGCCGCGCCTTCCATTTCGACAGCGAGCGCATCGGGCAACGCGGCCCGCAACAGATCGACGGACGTCGCGCTGGCGACGAACTGGTCGCCGCTGATGATCAAGCCGCGATGCACCGTCGGCACCGCCTCCGTCAGAAAACGCTGCGACAGCGCCGCGCCCTCTTCTTCGACGAAACGCTCGCACGCGCTGACCAACGCGGCCGCCAACGGCGCGTCGGCGGCAAAGCGCGAGATGCCGAGCAGCGGCACTTCGAAGCGCGGGAAAAGCGGCGACGCATCCAGATCGTGCTGCATCAACGTTTCGGCCACGACGATATCGCCGATTCGCACCGTCGGCCCGACACCGCCCGCAACGCCCGTGAACACCACCGCCTCGACATCGAACGCATGTATCAGCGCGCTCACGGTCGCCGCCGCCGCGACCTTGCCGACGCGCCCCAGCGTCACGACGCACGGCGCGCCGTGTACCGTGCCGATGTGATAGTCGCGCTTGCCGTGCGTGATCGTTTCGACTGCACCCTCGGCGCGCATCGCCGCGACGAGATCACCGAGTTCCTCCGGTAGCGCCGCCATCACGCCGAGTGGACGGCGCGGAATCGTCGCTTCGGACGGCAGCGCGCTCATTCGACCGCCTGCAGTTTCGCGACGGCCAGCGCGAGCCATTTCTCGCCGTGTCGCTTGAACTTGACCTGCGCCTTCGCGTCGGCGCCACCGCCTTCGAGTGCAGTGACCGTGCCTTCGCCGAACTTCGTGTGGAATACCTGCTGGCCGACGCGGAAACCCGTGTCCGCCGCGCGCTGCTCGTTCGCAAACGCGGGCAAAGGCGCGCTCGGCACCGTCGACGCGCCGCCGCCATAACCCTGCTGGCGGTCCGGCCGCGAGAACCAGTCGCGGCCCCAGCCCGCGTTATCGGAACGGCCGCCCCAGCGCGCGCCTGCTTCGACTTTCGGCGTGAGCCACTTGAGCGTTTCCTGCGGCAATTCGTCGAAGAAGCGCGAGCGGATGTTGTAGCGCGTCTGGCCGTGCAGCATCCGGCTCTGCGCGAACGACAGATACAAGCGCTCCTTCGCGCGCGTGATCGCCACATACATCAGGCGGCGCTCTTCTTCGAGGCCGTCCGTTTCCATCGCGCTGTTCTCATGCGGGAACAGCCCTTCTTCGAGGCCGGTGATGAAAACCGCCGTGAATTCGAGGCCCTTCGCCGCGTGTACCGTCATTAGTTGCACGGCTTCCTGGCCGGCTTGCGCCTGGTTGTCCCCCGCTTCGAGCGACGCGTGCGACAGGAAGCCCGCGAGCGGCGTCATCGTGTCAGGGTTTTGCGCGGGATCGGCGGGATTCTCGGCGTCGAGAACGTCGACACCCGGATCGTCCGTCGCAACGACCAGTTCGGGCGCCGCCGTCGCGCCCGGGCGCAGCGGAATCGAGCGCGCGGGCGTGTCGAGGCCGTAGCCTTCTTCACTGACGAAGGCCGTCGCCGCGTTCACCAGTTCCTGCAAGTTTTCGAGCCGGTCCTGACCCTCGCGCTCGTTCTGATAGAACTCGGACAGGCCACTTGCCCGCACCACGTATTCGACCGTTTCAGGCAGGCTCATCTGCGCCGTTTCGGCGCGCATCTTCGCGATCAGGTTCGCGAACCCGCCAAGGCTCGTGCCCGCCTTGCCCGTCACGTACGGAATCGCCACCGCCATCGACGTGTTGTACAGACGCGCCGCGTCCGCCAGCTGTTCGATCGAGCGCGCGCCGATGCCGCGCGTCGGGAAATTGACGACCCGCGCGAACGCCGTGTCGTCGTTCGGATTGTCGATCAGACGCAGATACGCGAGCGCGTGCTTCACTTCCTGGCGCTCGAAGAAGCGCAAACCGCCATACACGCGATACGGAATGCCCGCGTTCACCAGCGTATGTTCGATCGTCCGCGACTGCGCGTTGCTCCGGTAGAGCACGGCGATCTCGCTGCGCGACGCGCCCGTGCTGATCAACGCGCGAATCTCTTCGACGATCCAGCCGGCTTCCTGCGAATCCGTCGCCGCCTCGTAGACCCGCACCGGCTCGCCGTGGCCCGCGTCGGTGCGCAGGTTCTTGCCGAGCCGCCGCGAATTGTTCGCGATCAGATGATTCGCGGCATCGAGAATATGGCCGTGCGAGCGGTAGTTCTGTTCGAGCTTGATCAGGTTGCGAACCTTGAACTCCTGCTCGAAGTCGCGCATGTTGCCGACATTCGCGCCGCGGAACGCGTAGATGGACTGGTCGTCGTCGCCGACCGCGAAGATCGCGTTGTGCTCGCCCGCCAGCAGCTTGAGCCACGCGTATTGCAGCTTGTTCGTGTCCTGAAACTCGTCGACGAGGATATGACGGAAGCGAGCCTGGTAATGCGCGCGCAGCGGCGGGTTGTACGACAGCAGTTCGTAGCAGCGCAACAGCAGTTCCGGAAAATCGACGACGCCTTCGCGCTGGCATTGCTGGTCGTACGCTTCATACAGTTCGACGAACTTGCGGTTGAAGTTGTCGGTCGCGTCGACGTCTTTCGCCCGCAGCCCCTGCTCCTTCGCGTTGTTGATGAAGTACTGCAGGTTCTTCGCCGGATATTTCTCGTCGTCGATATTCAGGCCCTTCATCAGGCGCTTGATCGCGGAAAGCTGGTCCGCCGTATCGAGAATCTGGAAGGTCTGCGGCAGACCGGCGTCGCGGAAATGCGCGCGCAGCATCCGGTTGCACAGTCCGTGGAACGTGCCGATCCACATGCCGCGCGTGTCGATGGGAAGCAGCGCCGACAGGCGCGACATCATTTCGCGCGCGGCCTTGTTCGTGAAGGTGACGCCGAGAATGGTCGGCGGCGACGCGAGACCCTGCTGGATCAGCCACGCGATCCGCGTGATCAGCACGCGCGTCTTGCCGCTGCCTGCGCCCGCCAGAATGAGCGCCGGTTCGTTCGGCAGCGTGACGGCGGCGTGTTGTTCGGGGTTCAGGTTCGCGAGCAGTTCGGGCATGGATGACGAGAAGAGACTACGGTTGCGGCGGGTGGTCCGTCATTATAAGACCGTGGGGCAACGCTGCCCGCCGCGCGATTTTCGCCCCCGATTCCGCAGCCACTCGCGCCCGTAATGCGCAGGCGCGCAGGCGAGCGCGGCCCGCCGCTGCCGCATCCCTTTATAATTCAAGGTTTCAGGCATCTTTCCACGCATTTTCCGGCAGATTTTGACGATGACGACAAGCGACAGCACGCTGGCCAAGAGTTTCGAGCCGCAGACGATCGAGGCCCAATGGGGCCCCGAATGGGAAAAACGCGGCTACGCCGCTCCGACCATGGAGCCGGGCCGCAAAAATTTCTCGATCCAGTTGCCGCCGCCCAACGTCACGGGCACGCTGCACATGGGCCACGCGTTCAACCAGACGATCATGGACGGCCTGACCCGCTACCACCGGATGCTTGGCGAAAACACGCTGTGGGTGCCGGGCACGGACCACGCGGGCATCGCGACGCAGATCGTCGTCGAGCGTCAGCTGGATGCGCAGGGCGTATCGCGCCATGACCTCGGCCGCGAGAAATTCACCGAACGCGTGTGGGAATGGAAGCAGCAGTCCGGCTCGACGATTACGGGCCAGGTGCGCCGTCTGGGCGCATCGATCGACTGGTCGCGCGAATACTTCACGATGGACGACAAGATGTCGGCCGCCGTGCGCGACGTGTTCGTGCGCCTGTATGAACAGGGTCTGATCTATCGCGGCAAGCGCCTCGTGAATTGGGACCCGGTGCTGCTCACGGCCGTGTCCGATCTCGAAGTGGTCAGCGAGGAAGAAAACGGCCACCTGTGGCACATCCAGTATCCGCTCGCGGACGGCTCGGGCCATCTGACGGTGGCCACGACGCGCCCTGAAACCATGCTCGGCGACGTCGCCGCGATGGTTCATCCGGAAGACGAGCGCTACGCGCATCTGATCGGCAAGACCGTCAAGCTGCCGCTCACGGACCGCGAAATCCCCATCATCGCCGACGACTACGTGGACCGTGAATTCGGCACGGGCGTCGTGAAAGTCACGCCCGCGCACGATTTCAACGACTATCAGGTCGGCCAGCGCCACAAGCTGCCGCAGATCGAAATCCTCACGCTCGACGCGAAGATCAACGACAACGCGCCCGAAAAGTATCGCGGTCTGGACCGCTTCGACGCGCGCAAGCAGGTCGTCGCGGATCTGGAAGCGCTCGGGCTGCTCGAATCCGTCAAGCCGCACAAGCTGATGGTGCCGCGCGGCGACCGCACGAACGTCGTCATCGAGCCGATGCTCACGGACCAATGGTTCGTCGCCATGACCAAGCCCGCGCCGGAAGGCACCTTCAATCCGGGCAAGTCGATCACGGAAACATCGCTCGATGTGGTGCGCAACGGCCAGATCAAGTTCGTGCCGGAAAACTGGACGACCACCTACTACCAGTGGCTCGAGAACATCCAGGACTGGTGCATCTCGCGTCAATTGTGGTGGGGCCACCAGATTCCCGCGTGGTACGGCGAGAACGGCGAAATCTTTGTCGCGAAGACGGAAGAAGGCGCACGCGCGAAGGCTGACGCTCAAGGCTACAAGGGCTCGCTCAAGCGCGACGAAGACGTGCTCGACACGTGGTTCTCATCGGCGCTGGTGCCATTCTCATCGCTCGGCTGGCCGAACGAGACGCCAGAACTGAAGGCGTTTCTGCCTTCGTCGGTGCTGGTGACGGGCTTCGATATCATCTTCTTCTGGGTCGCGCGCATGGTCATGATGACCACGCACTTCACCGGCAAGGTGCCGTTCGACACCGTCTACGTGCATGGTCTGGTGCGCGATGCCGAAGGCCAGAAGATGTCGAAGAGCAAGGGCAACACGCTCGACCCCATCGATATCGTCGACGGCATCGACCTCGATGCGCTTGTCTCAAAGCGCACCACGGGCCTGATGAATCCGAAGCAGGCGGCGACGATCGAAAAGAAGACGCGCAAGGAATTCCCCGACGGCATTCCCGCGTTCGGCACGGACGCGTTGCGCTTCACGATGGCGTCGATGGCGACGCTCGGCCGCAACGTCAACTTCGACCTCGCGCGCTGCGAAGGCTATCGCAACTTCTGCAACAAGCTGTGGAACGCGACGCGCTTCGTGCTGATGAACTGCGAAGGCCACGACTGCGGCTTCTCGAAGCCGGGCGCGTGCCAACCGGGCGATTGCGGCCCCGGCGGCTACACGGACTTCTCGCAAGCCGACCGCTGGATCGTGTCGCTGCTTCAGCGCGTCGAAGCCGACGTCGAAAAGGGCTTTGCCGACTATCGTTTCGACAATGTGGCAAACGCCCTATACAAGTTCGTGTGGGACGAATACTGTGACTGGTATCTCGAACTGGCGAAGGTGCAGATCCAGACGGGCACGCCCGAGCAGCAGCGCGCCACGCGCCGCACGCTGTTGCGCGTGCTCGAAACGGTGCTGCGTCTCGCGCACCCGGTGATTCCTTTCATTACGGAAGCGTTGTGGCAAAAGGTGGCGCCGCTCGCGGCGAAGTACCCGGATGGCCGTGCGGAAGGCGAGGCGTCGATCATGACGCAGCCCTACCCGATCGCCGAGCCGGGCAAGATCGACGAATCGGCCGAACAGTGGACCGCCGATCTGAAAGCCGTGATCGACGCGTGCCGGAACCTGCGCGGCGAGATGAATCTGTCGCCGGCGACGAAGGTGCCGCTGCTGGTGACGGGCAACGCGGAGCGTCTGGCGTCGTTTGCGCCTTACGCGCAGGCGTTGGCGCGTTTGTCCGAAGTGCAGATCATCGCCGACGAAGCGACGCTGGATGCGCAGGCACATGGCGCGCCGATTGCTATCGTAGGGACGGACAAGCTGGTGCTGAAGGTGGAGATCGACGTCGCCGCCGAGCGCGAGCGGCTGTCAAAAGAGATTGCGAGACTGAGCGCAGAAGTTTCGAAATGTAACGCCAAGCTGCAGAACGAGAGTTTTGTGGCAAAAGCACCGCCGGCGGTCGTTGAGCAGGAGCAGAAAAGGCTGGCAGAATACCAGACCACGATTGGCAAGCTGACGGCACAACTGTCGCGTTTGCCTGCCTGATTGACGCTGCATGCGCGCCGAGCCACCGGCGCGCATCCCAAACCAGAGGACGCAGGGTACACACATGCTAAAAGTTACAAAGGCGGTCTTTCCGGTCGCGGGTCTCGGTACCCGCTTCCTCCCTGCCACCAAGGCCAGCCCGAAGGAGATGCTGCCTATCGTCGACAAGCCGCTGATCCAGTACGCGGTCGAGGAAGCGATGGCAGCCGGCATCACCGAGATGATCTTCGTGACGGGCCGCAGCAAGCGGGCGATCGAGGACCATTTCGACAAGTCGTATGAAATCGAGGCGGAACTGGAAGCACGCGGCAAGGCGAAGCTGCTGGAGCTCGTGCGCAGCATCAAGCCGAGCCATGTGGACTGTTTTTACGTACGTCAGCCGGAGGCGCTCGGTCTGGGCCATGCTGTGCTGTGCGCGGAAAAGCTGGTGGGCGACAACCCGTTCGCCGTGATCCTCGCGGACGATTTACTGTACGGCAAGCCGCCTGTGATGCAGCAGATGATCGAGGTGTTCGATCACTATCACAGCTCGGTGATCGGGGTTGAAGAGATTCCGGCATCGGAGACGAGCTCGTACGGGATCGTCGATGGCAAGGAGTGGGAAGACGCCATCATCAAGATGTCAGGCATCGTGGAGAAGCCGGCGCCTGAGGTTGCGCCTTCTAACCTTGGGGTGGTTGGGCGCTATGTTTTGAAGCCGCGCATTTTTGATCATATTCGGGCGTTGAAGCCGGGCGCTGGCGGTGAATTGCAGCTGACCGATGCGATTCAGTCGTTGCTCGCTGATGAGCAGGTGCTCGCTTATAAGTACCACGGGACGCGGTTTGATTGCGGTAGCAAGTTGGGATACCTGAAGGCTACTGTTGAGTTTGCGCTTCGGCATCCGGAAGTGGCTGCTGACTTTGAAGAGTATTTGCGGACTCGGTCGCCAGTGCTGGAAGGTTGATTTTTTTGTCTGCGACGGCTGGGTGGTTTGTTTGTTCTTGAGCAGGCATCCGCGTTGTGGCTCTGCGCCGGCATCCGCGCTTTGCCTTCGTGCTTCACGCGTCGCCCCTGTGCGGGGCGGCACCTACTTTTCTTTGCCGCCGCAAAGAAAAGTAGGCAAAAGAAAGCGGCTAACACCGCTAATTCTTGTGTTTGCCTGAGGGCCCCCAACCGGTCTTACACTTCACACGGCAATCACGTGACCCATGTTCGTTGCCAGCGCTCTTGCGGTGCGCCTCACCCGCTTCTCGTACCCGCGCTTCACCATGCCGTGCCAGATAGTCCACCGCCGCCCAGGTGGCAAACTGTGTGTCTGCCCCTTGTACTCCACACGCATCACTTCGGACCGATAGCGCACGCGCTCCACCCTGTAAGAGCGCCACGCTATACGACGCGACAACCTACACACAGTTTGCCACCTGGGCGGCACGTACCATTCGCTGCCGCTAGTTCTTGTGTGGGTGTCTGAAGTGGGTGAGGCGTTCATTCGAAGCGTTGGCAACGAGCACCGACCAGGGCACTGTCGTGTGAAGCGTGGGGACGTTGGGGGCCCGTGGATAAGAACACGGGCTGGCGGTGTTAGCCGCTTTCTTTTGCCTACTTTTCTTTGCGGCGGCAAAGAAAAGTAGGTGCCGCCCCGCACAGGGGCGACGCGTGAAGCACGCTAACAAATCGCGGATGCCACCGCAAAGGCCAATACACCACACGGCAACGCCCGAAGCAAAACGACAACTCGCGGATGCCACCAAAAAACCAACCGCGCCGCAGGCAAAAACCCCTACCGTCTCCGCATTAAAAACACAAAAACCTTATCCGACGTAGTCGTCACCTCAACAATCTCATTCCCAGTCTGCTTAGAAAACGCAGCAAAATCCCGCTGCGAGCCGGGATCCGTAGCCAGCACTTTGAGAATCTGACCACTTTCCATATCGGCCAGCGCCTTCTTGGCGCGCAGAATGGGCAGCGGACAGTTCAGACCGCGTGCATCCACTTCCTTGTGAATCTGAATTTCCATCGACGTTGCCCTTCGTAAGCCGGCGCTCGTGCTGGATTTACGGCGCTCATGCAGAAGGGTCAAATTCTAACGCAAGCGCTCAACCCACGCCCAAGCCGCAACAGCCCGGGCGTGCGCGCCGCTACAGATCAACAGAACGTCCACTCGCCAGCGACTCACGCAACGCGTACCCAATGCGAGTCGCCTCCATCGCATCCGCCAACGTCGCCCCGCTCTGCTTGCCTTGCCGCACAGCCGCGACGAACGCCTGCGCCTCGCACAAAAACGCATCCTCGAAACGGTCGAAGAACGTCGGCGTGCATTCGTTGCGAATCCCGCTCGCGTCAGCGATTTCGACACGGTTCGCGCGCGGATTGCGCCCGACATACAGCACGCCCGCCGTGCCGATCACCTCGCTGCCCGTATCGTTGCCGTGCGCCAGCGTGCGCGACGCGTAAAACATCGCCATGCGCCCGCCTTCGAACTCGCAAATCGCGACGCCATTGTCGACGTCACCGAATTCGCGCAACCCTTCGTGCAACGCGATCACGCCGCTCGCATAGACGCGCGTCGCCTTCGGCATGCCGAGCAGCCATCGCGCGACATCGATGTCATGCACCGTGCAGTCGAGAAAAATCCCGCCCGAAGTCGGCGCAAAGCGCACGAAAAACCCTTCGGGATCGTTCTGGTCGCACGTCTGCGAGCGCACCATGAAAGGCCGGCCAATCGCACCCGCTTCGATTTTCTCGAACGCATTGCGATAGCTCGGATCGAAACGCCGCATGAAGCCAATGGTCGCCTGCAACTGAGGATGACGCTGCGCCTCCGCGATCACCCGCTCACACTCCGCCAGATCAAGCGACAACGGCTTCTCGCAGAACACATGCTTGCCGGCGCGCAACGCATCGATGATCTGCTGCGCGTGCAACGCGGACGGCGTCACAAGCCATACAGCATCGACGTCTCGGTCTTCGAGCAACGCGTGATAGTCGTCGTAAAGACGCGGCGCCGGCAACGTGGCGCGCGCCCACGCGCGTTCCTCTTCGACGGGACTGCACGCAGCCACCAGCGCCGCGCCCGACACGCGATACGCGAGGTTCTCCGCATGCCGCTTGCCGAGCCGCCCCAGCCCAACCACACCAATCCGCAGCGGGCCGCTCATCACAGCGCCTCGTTGAGCTTGACGGCGCGCCCTTCGCGCCACGAACGCGTCGCCGCTTCGGCGAGTTCGAGCGCCTTCAGACCATCGGCGACCGTCGTGCGCACCGGCTTGCCTTGCGTGACAGCCTCGAAGAAATGCGCGATTTCGAGCGCATACGCGGCGCGATAGCGTTCAAGGAAGAAATGCTCGGGCACGTCGCTCGATACAGCCGTCTTCGAATACGCGGTGACTTCCGTCGGACGCACATTGCCCGCCTGCAGCATGCCCTCGCTGCCGAGCAGTTCGAAGCGCTGGTCGTAGCCATACGCAGCGCGACGCGACGTGTTGATCTGGCACAGACGCCCGCGCTTCGTGCGGATCGTCACCGCAGTGCAATCGATATCGCCCGCATCGGCAATCGCGGGATCGCTCAAGCAACTGCCCGTCGCATGCAGCGTGTCCGCTTCGTCATCGAGAATCCAGCGGAAGATGTCGAAGTCGTGAATCAGCATGTCCTTGAAGATGCCGCCCGAGTGCTTGATGTACTCGACAGGCGGCGCGCCCGGATCACGGCTCGTCACGACGAGCATTTCCGGCGTGCCGATCTCGCCCGCATCGATGCGCGCCTTCAGCGCAGCAAACGTCGGATCGAAGCGGCGCTGAAAGCCGATCATGCAGACGATGCCCGCCTTCGCGACCGCATCGGCGCACGCGCGCGCACGCTCCAGCGTCAGGTCGACAGGCTTCTCGCAGAACACATGCTTCTTCTGTGCCGCCGATTGCAGGATCAGATCGGCGTGCGTGTCGGTGCTCGAACAGATCACGGTCGCGCCCACCGACGCATCGCCCATCGCACCATCGATATCCGCGACCTGCGCGCCGTATTGCGCCGCGAGCGCAGCCGCTGCATCGCGGTTCACGTCGACCACGTACTTGAGCCGCACGCCCGGCTGCCGCGCAAGATTGGACGCATGGATCTTGCCGATGCGCCCTGCGCCGAACACTGCTACGTCGATTGTCTTGCCTGCCACATCAGTCATCGTATCCTCCAGTGTCTGTCGACTCTTCTACGTTCAATTCCAGCTTGTACGCGAGCGCGATGAACAGCGCCTGGCACAGGCAAATCGTGCTGGTCAGCGAGCGGAATGCAAACGCGCTGCCCTCTTTCACATACAGCTGCGTGCTCGCATAACGCGCAAGCGGCGACAGCTGGCTATCTGTAATGACGAGCGTCTTTGCCTGATGGTGATGCGCGACGCGCAGGCAATGCTGCGTCTCCTTACCGTACGGCGCGAAGCTGATCGCGATCACGACGTCGCCCTTCTTCACGCTGCGAATCTGCTCGCGATACATCCCGCCGAAACCCGACACGAGATGCACGCGCTTGGGCGTGTGCTGCAACGCGTAGACGATGTAGCTCGCGACGGGGAACGAACGCCGCACGCCGATCACATAGATGTTGTCGGCGTGCTGCAGCATCTTCACGGCGGCGTCGAACTGCGCGTCGTCGAGCGAGCCTTCGAGTTCGTCGAGTCCATCGCGGCACGCCGCCACGAACTCGCGCGCGACGCTGCCGCCCGACAGCCGCCCCGGCTTTTCGTCGATCAGCTTGCGAATGCGCTGCTGATAACTCTGCGACGACGCGCCCTGCGTCGTGTAAGCCTGACGGAACACGGCCTGAAGATCGGAAAAACCCGAAAAACCGAAACGCTGCGCAAAGCGCACCACGGCCGACGGATGCACGCCGCAACTCGCCGCAATGTCGCTGGTGCGATCCACCATCACGCTCGATCGATGCTGCTCCAGATACGTCGCGACGCTCTTCAACTGACGCGGCAACGATTCGTAGTTTTCCGCGATGCGCTGCATCAATTCTTCGACGCTCGGCAACTCTTCTGTGCTGTCTTCCGCCATGGTCTTTACCTCTGTGCTTCCGTGTGCTTTTTTGCAGCGCAAAATCCCGTCCCGCAAGGCTTACAGGGAATGGCAATGCACTGTCCCGACGTTGCGGAGTATAGGCACAACCGAAAGCAAATGGAATGGATTTTCCATTTTTCTTTGACATGAAATTTTCATTGCAAGTCTCAAAAAGTTGGCCTAATCTTGGTCCTGAGCGATGACGCAACGGCGAACCGGCCTCACCTCGCAAAGCGTCATACGCTCCCTTCAAATACGAACAGACAAAGGTGGAGACAATGAGACTTTGCAATGGCAAGGCTTCGTTCAAGGTTCTGGCAGCAGCGCTGACGCTGGCGGCGGGCATTGGCGCGATGACGGCGGCATCGACGGCGCAGGCGGCGGACGCGAAGTTCGTGCTCATCAGCCATGCGCCCGATTCGGACTCGTGGTGGAACACGATCAAGAATGCGATCAAGCAGGCCGACGAGGATTTCAACGTCGAAACCGACTACCGCAACCCTCCTAACGGCGATCTCGCCGACATGTCGCGCCTGATCGAACAGGCTGCGGCGCGCAACTACGACGGCGTGATCGTCACCATCGCCGACTTCGACGTGCTGAAGAGCTCGCTCGGCAAGGTCACGGGCAAGAAGATTCCCCTCGTCACGATCAACTCCGGTACGGAAGAACAGAGCGCGCAGCTCGGCGCAATCATGCATATCGGTCAGCCGGAATACGTGGCAGGCAAGGCAGCAGGCGAAAAGGCCAAGGCTGCGGGCGTGAAGTCGTTCCTGTGCGTGAACCACTTCGCCACCAACGTCGTTTCGTTCGAACGCTGCCGCGGCTTTGCCGACGCGCTCGGCGTGAACTACAAGACCTCGACCATCGACTCCGGCCAGGACCCGACGGAAATCCAGTCGAAGGTTAGCGCGTATCTGCGCAATCATCCGAATACGGGCGCGGTTCTGACGCTCGGGCCGACGCCCGCTTCGGCGACGATCAAGGCCGTGCAGCAGATGGGCCTCGCAGGCAAGATCTACTTCGCCACGTTCGACTTCTCGGACGATATTGCGAAGGGCATCCAGGACGGCACGATCAATTTTGCAATCGATCAGCAGCCGTATCTGCAAGGCTATATCGCCGTCGCCGTGCTGGCGATCGTGAAGAAAGAACACACGACCGATCCGACGAAGATCCGGCAAATCCTGCAAGCGAATCCGAAGTTCAAGGAACGCCTGCAGACTTACGGCCTCGAGCCGTCGTATGGGCCGAAGAACATCCGTTCCGGTCCGGGCTTCATCACGAAGGCGAATATCGACAAGGTCATCAAGTACGCGGGCCAGTACCGCTAACGGCCTTTCCTCTAGTCAGTCATACGCGGTACCGGGCGCGCCAGCACAGCGCGACCCCGGCGGACTTTTGCACGCTTTTTCGTGCAGATTCAGCCGCCATCGTCGGGTGCCCCGACCGCGTCGTTTAACGGCTTTCTGCGCCTCTCGCCACTCACACGAGTGAACGCACAGCAAAGCCGACATTGGAGACATCATGGGCGTAGCCGGCAAACACTATCCAACGCATGGTCACGACGCACCGGGCAGCGATGCGCCGGGCGCCGATGCGCAATCCGCCGCACCGGCATTGCCCGGCGACGAGCGCGTCCGCAAGGAATCGTTCTTCGGGCATCTGCTGAACCGGCCGGAATTTGCCGCGATCTCCGGCACCGTGCTCGTGTTCCTCGTGTTCGCGATCAGCGCCGGCAACTCGGGGATGTTCAACCTCGACGGCGTGATGAACTGGTCGCAGGTCTCCGCTTACCTCGGCATTCTCGCCGTCGGCGCGTGCCTGCTGATGATCGCGGGCGAGTTCGATCTGTCGATCGGCTCGATGATTGGCTTCGCGGGCATGATGGTCGCGATTCCGTCCGTCTACTTTCACTGGCCGATCTGGGCGGCCATCATTTTCGCGTTCGCCGGATCGATGGCGCTCGGCGCACTGAACGGCTATCTGGTGATGCGCACGCGCCTGCCGTCGTTCATCGTGACGCTCGCGTTCCTGTTCATCCTGCGTGGCCTGACGCTTGCACTGTCGATCATGGTCGCTGACCGCACGATCATCTCTGGTGTCGGCGATCTCGCGCAATCCGACGCCATCACCAACTTCCTGTTCCATGGCGTGGCGTTGCATGGACTCTTCACGAATCTCGCGCATATGGGCATCGGCTCGCTGCTCGAAAACGGCCAGCCGCTCGTGCCGGGTATTCCGAAAGTGCTGCTGTGGTGGTTCGCGCTCGCGGCAGTCGGTGCGTTCGTCCTTGCGAAGACGCGTTATGGCAACTGGGTGCTCGCTGTCGGCGGTGATGCGAACGCTGCGAAGAATGTCGGCGTGCCTGTGCGCCGCGTGAAGATTTCCCTGTTCGTGCTGACTGCGTTCTGCTCGTGCCTGTTTGCCGTGCTGCAAGTGTGCGACATCGGTTCCGCTGCTGCCGACCGTGGCTTGCAAAAGGAATTCGAGGCGATCATCGCTGCGGTGATCGGCGGCACGCTGCTGACGGGCGGCTATGGTTCGGTGGTGGGCGCCTGCTTCGGCGCGCTGATATTCGGCGTCGTGCAGATCGGCATCACCTATACGAATGTCAGTTCGGACTGGTTCCGCGTGTTCCTCGGCGTGATGCTGCTGATCGCGGTGCTGTTCAACCACTATGTGCGCCGTCGCGTCGCGCAATCGTAATCGGGAGACGACCATGTCCGACACTCTCAAGCAAGACGACATCATCCTGTCGCTCGAAAACGTCAGCAAGTACTTCGGCAAGGTGATCGCGCTCTCGGGCGTCACGCTGCGCCTGCGGCGCGGCGAAGTCCACTGCCTGCTCGGCGACAACGGCGCGGGCAAATCGACGCTCATCAAGACGCTCGCGGGCGTGCATCAGCCCTCTTCTGGCGACTATCTGGTGGACGGCAAGAAAGTGCTGTTCGAATCGCCGAGCGATGCGCTCGATATGGGCATCGCGACCGTGTATCAGGATCTCGCGCTGGTGCCGCTGCTTTCCGTCGCGCGCAACTTCTTCATGGGACGCGAGCCGCAGAAAAAGCTCTTCGGCCTCGTCAACGTGATGGACCTCGAAACGAGCGCGACCATCGCACGCGAAAAGCTCGCTGAAATGGGCATCAACGTGCGCGACCCGCATCAACCGATTGGCACGATGTCGGGCGGCGAACGGCAGTGTCTCGCGATTGCGCGTGCCATTCACTTCGGCGCACGCGTGCTGATTCTCGACGAACCGACGGCCGCGCTCGGCGTGAAGCAGAGCTTTAACGTGCTCAAGCTGATTCACAAGGCGCGCGCGAAGGGCATCTCCGTGATCTTCATCACGCACAACGTGCATCACGCGTACCCGATCGGCGATTCGTTCACGCTGCTCAACCGCGGCAAGTCGATGGGCACGTACACGAAAGAAACCATTACGAAGGATGAAGTGCTCGACATGATGGCGGGCGGCGCCGAAATGCAGAAGATGATCGGCGAACTCGAAGGCGCGACGATCTGATTGACGCAGACGTCGCACTCATATGCTGCCAGCACACTCAGGACACACTCATGGCTCTTACCAGTAAACCCACGCCTCAGAACGCGAGCCGCTTCGCGGCGGGCCGCAGCCGCGACATCATCTGTCTAGGCCGGCTTGCCGTCGATCTGTACGCGCAGCAAGTTGGCTCACGCCTCGAAGACGTCTCGACCTTCGCGAAGTATCTGGGCGGCTCATCGGCGAACATCGCGTTCGGCTGCGCGCGGCTCGGCCTGAACGCGTCGATGCTCGCGCGCGTCGGCAACGACCACATGGGCCGCTTCCTCACCGAGACGCTGACGAAGGAAGGCTGCGACGTCAGCCACGTGCGTGTCGATCAGGAACGGCTCACAGCACTCGTACTGCTCGGCCTGAAAGACCGCGACACGTTCCCGCTGATTTTCTATCGCGAGAATTGCGCGGACATGGCCGTCGACGAAGCGGACTTCGACGATGCCTACATTGCGTCATCGAAAGCGCTGCTGATTACGGGCACGCACTTCTCGACTGAACAGGTGAACCGCACGAGCCGTCGCGCACTGGAATACGCGCGCAGCAACGACGTGCGCACCGTGCTCGACATCGACTATCGCCCGGTGTTGTGGGGACTCACAGGCAAGGCCGATGGCGAGACCCGCTTCGTCGCGAACGAAAGCGTAAGCGCGCACATTCAAGGCATCCTGCCCCTCTTCGATCTCGTGATCGGCACCGAAGAAGAGTTCCGGATTGCGGGCGGCAAGGATTCGCTGATCGAATGCCTCAGGGAAGTACGCAAGGTGACGCCCGCGACGCTCGTCGTGAAGCGCGGGCCGCTCGGCTGCCAGATCATCGACGGCGACGTGCCCGCTTCGATCGACGATGCGCCGATTCAAGGCGGCGTCGAAGTCGAAGTGCTGAACGTGCTCGGCGCAGGCGATGCGTTTGCATCCGGCTTCCTGTCGGGCTGGCTGCGCGATGAGCCGCTCGAAGCCTGCGCGCGCGCGGCGAATGCGAGCGGCGCCTTGGTCGTGTCACGCCACGGCTGCGCGCCCGCGATGCCGACGCCCGCCGAACTCGACTACTTCCTGCGCGAAGCGAAAGCGGACCCGGCGCGCATGCGCCGCCCCGATCGCGACGCGACGCTCGCGCGACTGCATCGCGTGACACCCGCGCGCAAGACCTACGACGAAGTGCTCGGCTTCGCCTTCGATCACCGCAACCAGTTCTTCGAACTTGCGCAGCAGACCGGCGCGGACCTCTCGCGCATTTCGAAGCTGAAGAGCCTGTTCGTCGAAGCCGTCGCGCAAACCGAAGAGGCACTCGGCTTGCAAGGCAAGGCGGCAGTGCTGATCGACGATCGCTACGGCCAGGATGCGTTGAACGCAGCCACAGGCCGCGGCTGGTGGATCGGCCGGCCCGTCGAATTGCCGGGTTCCGTGCCACTCGTCTTCGATCACGGACGCTCGATCGGCACGACGCTCGCCAGCTGGCCGCGCGAGCATGTGGTGAAGTGCCTCGTCCAGTTTCATCCCGATGAGCCGATCGAACAGCGCCTCGAACAGGAAGCGCAACTGCGCGCGCTCTACGATGCCGTGCAGGAGTCCGGCCACGAACTGCTGCTCGAAGTGATTCCGCCGAAGAGCTTGCCCGGCGGACCGGATATCGTCTATCGCGCGTTGAAGCGGCTCTACAACATCGGCCTCTATCCGGAGTGGTGGAAGCTCGAACCGATGGAAGCGTCGCAGTGGCAAGCTGTCGATGCGCTGATCCAGGAACGCGATCCGTACTGCCGCGGCGTCGTGCTGCTCGGTCTGTCGGCGCCCGTCGAGCAGATGATCGAAGGCTTCCGCGCGGCAGCGCAATCGAAGACCTGTAAGGGCTTCACGGTCGGCCGCACGATACATTACGAGGCGAGCCAGGCATGGCTCGCGGGACAGATCGACGACGACGAAGTGATCGCCCGCGTGCGCCGCACGTTCGAAACGCTGATCCGGTCGTGGCGCGAAAGCCGTGGCACAGCGCATGCGGCGGGTTCGCATACCATCCGTCAGGAGCAGGCAGCATGAACCAACGTGCGTTGCATCACGATGTGACGACCTCGCCTGAAACGGCCGCGCAGGTGTCGGCGGACGGCACGATCCGTCTGACGGCCGCGCAGGCCGTGGTCCGCTATCTCGCCGCGCAACGCGTCGAGACGGAAGACGGCACGGGCACTGAGCCGCTGTTCGGCGGCGTGTTCGCGATCTTCGGGCATGGCAATGTCGCGGGCCTCGGCGAGGCGCTCTATCAGTATCGACATGAACTGCCGACTTATCGCGCGCACAACGAACAGGCGATGGCGCACAGCGCGATCGCCTTCGCGAAGGCGAACTTCCGGCGACGGATGATGGCCGTCACGACTTCCATCGGCCCCGGCGCGACGAACCTCGTCACGGCAGCGGCGCTCGCGCATGTGAACCGCTTGCCTGTGTTGCTGCTGCCCGGCGATGTCTTCGTGTCGCGTGCGCCGGACCCAGTGTTGCAGCAGGTCGAAGACTTCCACGACGGCGGCATTTCCGCGAACGATGCGTTCAAGCCCGTGTCGCGCTACTTCGATCGCATCGTGCATCCGGCGCAACTGCTCAACGCATTGCCGCGCGCGATTCGTGTGCTGACGGATGCCGCGCTGTGCGGTCCCGTTACGCTGGCACTTCCGCAAGACGTGCAGGCCACCGCGTACGACTACCCCGCCGATTTCTTCGCGCCGCGCGTGGTGAAGCTGCATGCGCCCGCGCCCGTCGAGCATGAACTCGACGAAGCGCTAGCGATTCTGCGCAACGCGAAACAACCGATGATCGTCGCGGGCGGCGGTGTGCTCTATGGCCATGCAACCGACGCATTGAAAGCATTCGCGACGCGCCATGGCATTCCCGTTGCGGAGACGCAGGCGGGCAAGAGCGCGCTCGCGTGGGACGATCCGCTGAATCTCGGTTCGCTCGGCGTGACGGGATCGCCCGGCGCAAATGAAATCGCGCACGAAGCCGATTGCGTGCTCGCTGTCGGCACGCGTCTGCAGGACTTCACGACGGGTTCGAACACGCTCTTCACGCACGCGCGGGTGATCGGCATCAACGCGAATGCGTTCGACGCCATCAAGCATCGTGGCTGCATCGTGGAGGCCGATGCGCGGCTTGCGCTCGAAGCGTTGTCCTCACGACTCGAAGACTGGCAAGCAGACGCAGCGTGGACGTCGCGCGCGCAGCAGCGTGCGAACGAATGGCGCGACATCGTGCAGAAGCTCACGCACGCGCCGCAACGCGATAACGCCCTTCCCTACGACGCCGACGTGATCGGCGCAGTGCAGCGTTCGAGCGAGCACTCGACGACGGACGACATCGTCGTCTGCGCAGCGGGCACGCTGCCCGCCGAACTGCACAAGCTGTGGCGCGCCGGACGTCCCGGCGCGTACCACGTCGAATACGGCTATTCGTGCATGGGCTACGAGATCGCCGGCGGACTCGGCGCCAAGCTTGCGCGGCCCGAACGCGAAGTGATCGTGATGGTCGGCGACGGCAGCTATCTGATGATGAACAGCGAGATCGCTACATCCGTGATGCTGGGCGCGAAGCTGATCGTCGTGGTGCTCGACAATCGCGGCTATGGCTGCATCAACCGCTTGCAGCAGGCCTGCGGCGGCGCGCCGTTCAACAACATGTTCGACGACTGCGTGCAAGGCGCGCCCGGCGCACCGACCATCGACTTCGCCGCGCACGCGCGTGCGATGGGCGCGCAAGCGGAGCACGTCGCGAACGTGCAGGAACTCGAAGCGGGAATGCAACGTGCCCGCGCTGCGGACCGCACGTACCTGGTCTGCATCGACACCGACGCCGCGCGCACGACGGACGAAGGCGGCTGGTGGTGGGAAGTCGCGGTGCCCGAAGTGTCGCAGCGCGAAGGCGTGCGCAAGGCACGCGCCGATTACGAAGCGCATATCAGCGCGCGTAGCAAAGACAATGAGTGAGGAAGCGCACATGAGCCAGTTCGAAGTACGCATCGGCATCAATCCGCTGTCGTGGATGAACGACGATCTGCCGTCGCTCGGCGGCGAGACGCCGCTCGACGTCGCGCTCACGGAAGGACGCGAAATCGGCTATCAGGGATTCGAGCTTGGCAACAAGTTTCCGCGCGAGCCTGAGGCGTTGAAGGCGTTGTTCAAACAGTATGATTTGTCGCTCGTGTCCGGATGGTATTCGGGACGGCTCGCGGATTTCAGCCGCAGCATCGAGGACGAGTGCAAGGCCGCCGATTCGCATCTGGAGTTGCTCGCGAAGAACGGCGCGACGGTGATGGTCTACGGCGAAGTGCATAACACGATCCAGGGCTCGCCGTTGCCGTTGTATCAGCGGCCGCGCTTTTTCACCGATGAGCAATGGAACACGTACGCAAAGCGCCTGAATGAATTTGCACGCTATACATTGAGCAAGGGCGTGCGCGTCGCGTATCACCATCACATGGGCGCGTATGTCGAAACTGCCGCCGACGTCGATCGTCTGATGGCGCTGACTACCGACGATGTCGGCCTGCTGTTCGACGCGGGCCACATCACGTTTGCGGGCGGCGACGCGCTTGCGGTGCTCAACCGGCATGTCGGCCGTGTGTGTCACGTGCATTGCAAGGACGTGCGCCCTGCCGTGATGAAGCTCGCGCGCAATCGCAACTGGAGTTTTCTCGATGCGGTGATTGCGGGCGCGTTCACGGTGCCAGGTGACGGCGCCGTCGATTTTTCCGCGATTATCGATACGCTCAAGCGTCATGGTTATCGCGGCTGGCTTGTCGTCGAGGCGGAGCAGGACCCGGCCGTCGCGCCGTCGTATGCTTATGCGCAGAAGGGTTATCGCACGTTGCGCACGCTCGTCGATGCGCCCCTCGATGTCGCACAGGAGGCAGCATGAGTTTGCTTGTGAAGGCACAGCGCGAGGGCCAGACGATCGCGCGCGTGACGCCTGAAACGGCGGGCTGGAAGTATGTTGGTTTCGCCGCTTACCGGATGGAGCCGAACGAGGTCGTGCATGTGCTGGAAGCGTCGCGTGAGGTGTGTATTGTTGTGATGGCGGGTGCCGTCGATATTGAAACCGATGCGCAGACGTGGACTGGGCTTGGTTCGCGTGACAGCGTGTTCGAGGACAGCGCGCCTGTGGCGGTTTATTTGCCGCCTGGTGTGCGGGCTATTGTTCGCGCTAACCGGCGTGCGGAGGTGGGTGTGGCTAGTGCGCCTGCCAAGGGCGAATACCCTGCGCGATTGATCGAGTCTTCGCAGATGAAGCGGTCAGTGCGGGGTAAGGGCGCGAATACGCGGTATGTGTGCGATATTCTTCCGCAGACTGAGACTGCTGAATCGCTGCTCGTGGTTGAGGTGCGTACGCCGGGTGGGCATTCGTCCAGCTATCCGCCGCATAAGCACGATACCAATAATATTCCTGCGGAAAGCTTTCTTGAAGAGACTTATTATCATCGGCTTAGTCCGCCGCAAGGGTTTGCTTTCCAACGTGTATATACCGATGAGCGGGATATCGATGAGTCTCTCGCAGTTGAGGATCACGATGTCGTGATGGTGCCGCGTGGGTATCATCCTGTCGTTGTGCCTTATGGGTATGACTCTTATTATCTTAATGTCATGGCTGGGCCGACTCGTACCTGGCATTTCAAGAATGATCCGAGGCATGAGTGGATTGTTGAGCGGGATGCTAAGGGTTAGGTTTTGGTCTGCGACGCTGTTTGGTTTGGTTTTTCGCTGGCATCCGCGCTTTGCCTTCGCGGCCCGGCTGTTTGGTCGTTCTAGCCTGTGCGCTGGCATCCGCGCTTTGCCTTCGTGCTTCACGCGTCGCCCCTGTGCGGGGCGGCACCTACTTTTCTTTGCCGCCGCAAAGAAAAGTAGGCAAAAGAAAGCGGCTAACACCGCCAACATTTCTTCCTGCCTGAGGGCCCCCAAAGGGTCTTACGCTTCACACGGCAATCACGTGACCCACGTTCGTTGCCAGCGCTCCTGCGGTGCGCCTCACCCGCTTCAGACACCCGCACGACACCATGCCATGCCAGATAGTCCACCGCCGCCCAAGTGGCAAACTGTGTGTCGGCCCCTTGTGCTCCACACGCATCACTTCGGACCGATAGCGCACGCCTTGATGTAAGAGCGCCGAGCTATACGCCGCGACAACCTACACACAGTTTGCCACCTGGGCGGCACATACCATTCGCTGCCGCTAACACGTGTACGGATGTGTGTGACGTGGGTGAGGCGTTCATTCACAGCGTTGGCAACGAACATGAGTCACGTGATTGCCGTGTGAAGCGTAAGGCCGGTTGGGGGCCCTCAGGCAAGAAGAAAAATTGGCGGTGTTAGCCGCTTTCTTTTGCCTACTTTTCTTTGCGGCGGCAAAGAAAAGTAGGTGCCGCCCCGCACAGGGGCGACGCGTGAAGCACGCTAACAAAGCGCGGATGCCAGCGCACAGATTAGAACAACCAAACCGCCGCACCACGAGGCATAACGCGGATCCCAGCGAAACATCAAATAAACCCAACGGCATCGCGAATACCAGCAAAAACCAAACGGCCGTGCAAGCCAAAACAGAGAACCGAAGTAATGCGATCCGAAATCACCCCACGCCAAGCCATTCACGCGCCACGTCGGGCCGCGCCCGAAACAATTCCAGCGATCCGTCGAACACGATCTCACCATGCCCCATCACGGCGATACGGCTAGCAATCCGATCTGCAATCACAAGCCGCTGCTCAATCAACAACATCGCGACCCCGCGCTCGCGCAGCAGCTCCAATGCCGCTGCAAGCTGCGTAACGACCAGACCAGCGAGTCCTTCCGTCGGCTCGTCGATCACGATCAGATCAGGGTCACCCAGCAACGCGCGCGCCACCGAAAGCATCTGCTGCTCGCCGCCCGACAACGTGCCCGCCTTCGTTCGCGCACGTTCGCGCAGCACGGGAAAGAGCGTGTGCGCGTCGTCGAGTGTGAAGCGCGCAGCGCGTCTGCCGTTGCGCGGCTTGAGGCCCAGTTGCAGGTTTTCGTGGACCGTCAGCGTCGGAAATACATCGCGCTGCTCGGGCACATAGCCAATACCGAGCCGCGCGATCTCGAACGCACGCCGGCCTTCAAGCGGCTGTCCGACGAAACGGACCACGCCTTGCGTACGCACGAAACCCATGATCGCCTTCGCCAGCGTCGAACGGCCCGAACCGTTGCGGCCCGCGAGCGCGACGGCTTCGCCCGCTTCGATATGCAAGTCCACGCCGTGCAACGCCTGGCTCGCGCCGTACCATGCGCGCAGATCGCGAATCTCCAGCAATGGGTTCATCGCGCGGCTGCCCGAGCGGCGTCACCAGCGTCGCCGATATCGCCCAGGTAGGCCGCACGCACGGCGGGATCGGCGCGAATCGCGTCCGGCGCGCCCGTCGCGATCACTTGGCCTTGCACGAGCACGCTGATGCGATCCGCGAGACCAAACACGACGTCCATGTCGTGCTCGACCATCAACAGCGTGCGGCCCGCCGTCGCCGCGCGGATCAGCTCGACGGCGCGCGCCGCCTCGGCGCGGTTCATGCCCGCCGTCGGCTCGTCAAGCAGCAGCGTATGCGCGCCGCTCGCTAGCGCCAGCCCCAGATCGAGCGCACGTTGGTCCGCGTAACTCAGCGTGCCCGCGATCACGTCGCGACGTTCGCCCAGACCGACAGCGTCCAGCACTTGCTCGGCATGCTCGTCACCCTCGCGCGTCGCGGTATAGCGCTGCCACCAGCGCATGCGGTCGCGATTCGCGATCTGCGCGGCACAACGCAGGTTGTCGAAGACGCTGAGCTTCGCGAAGAAACTCGTCGTCTGAAAACTGCGAGCGAGTCCGCGACGGCAGATCGCCGCAGGCGCGAGGCGCGTGATGTCCGCGCCATACAGTTCGATGCGGCCCGCGCTCGGCCGCACCGCGCCCGCGATCAGGTTGAAGAGCGTCGATTTGCCCGCGCCGTTCGGACCGATCAGCGCGTGACGTTCGTGCGGCTCGACCATGAGATCGACGCCGCGCAGAATGCGCGTTGCGCCGAAGCGCTTGTCGAGACGTCGCACGGCGATGGCGGGAATCATTCGCTGACCTCCGCGCGCGTTTCGTCGTTGAGCTTTCCGCCGATACGCGCAGCCACGCGCATCGTCAGCCAGCCAATCGCGGCGAGGCACAGCACGGATGCCGTGAGCCACAGAGGATCGATTGTCGTGAAAAGACTCGCGCGCTCGTCCGTGTCGAAGCGTTGCGCGTACGCCCATTGCACGCACAGCACGACGGCAAGCGACCACGCGCATACGCTCGCCATCCGGCAAGCAAACCACGGCAGGCAGACGCGCCAGCCATCGCGTGAAATACGGGCGGTTTGACGCCGCATCCAACCCGCGATGCCGTCAGGTGCGCACACCACCACGACCACGAAGAACAACCCGAGATACAGCAGCCACGCGCGCGTCGTGCTCGCCACGACGACGCTGAAAAACGTCAGCACGACGGCACCCGCCACCGGCCCAAAAAACGCCCCGCTTCCGCCGATCACCGTCGCGATCAGCACCGAACCCGAGCGCAACATGCCGACGCTTTCCGTCGATACCAGTTCGACATTGATCAGCCCGAGCGTCCCCGCGATGCCCGCAAAAAACGACGACCACACAACGACGTCGTAACGCACACGACGCGGAAAGCAACCGATAGCCGCCGCGCGCACCGGGTTGTCGCGCACGGCATTCGCGAGCCGCATGAACGGCGTGCGCGACAGCAGGTACATCGCGATCACGGCGAGCGCGCACCACAACGCGATCAGCGCATAGGCTTCGCGCGCGGGGCCGAACGTAAAACCCGGCACCGCGATGCCCGCCGTGCGGTCGATCGCGACACCTGCTTCGCCACCGAACCAGTCGGGCAAGGTCCAGGCGGCCGCCGCGACGAGTTCGCCGATGCCGAGCGTGATCATCGCGAACGCGGTGCCTGCGCGGCGCGTCGCAACCAGGCCATACAGCGCACCGAACAGCGCACCGCCGATGCCGCCCATCAACGGCAGCAGCGGCAACGGCACGCCGACGCGATTGAACAGATGCGCGGCGATCAGCGCGCCGATGCCCGACGATGCCGCATGCCCGAACGACAACAGCCCCGCGCCGCCGAGCAGCAGGTTGTACGACAGCGCGAACACGATCATCGCGGCCGTCTGCGCGAGCCAGGCGACGAGCCAGCTTTGCGTCGATATGCACGGTGGCACGATGAGCAGCGCCGCGAGCGCGGCCCACGGCAACGCGGCGCGCAATGTCGGTCTACGCGGCGAAGCGGGCTGTACGTCGTGTGGCTGATTTACGTCACGCATCGTCGTCGCGTTGTCCGAAGAAGCCGCGCGAGCGCACGGCCAGCATGGCGACGAGCAGCAGATACGGCACGAGCGGCGCGAGTTGCGCGAGCGTCAGCGCGCTCCATGCAGCGGGCAATGCGTTGTCGAAGTCGCCGAACAGCTCGCCAAGCGGAATATCGGTAGCGACCGCGAAGGTCTGCACGCAGCCGATCACCAGCGACGCCACCAGCGCGCCGCCGAGCGACCCCAGCCCGCCGATCACAACCACGACGAACACGATCGACCCCACCGATTCAGCCATCGCCGGTTCGAGCACGAACAGCGGCGCGCCGATCACGCCCGCCAGCGCGGCGAGCGCCGTACCCGCCGCGAACACGCCCGTGAAGACGCGCGGCACGTCGTGGCCGAGCGCTTCGACGGCGTGCGGATGCGTGAGCGCCGCGCGCACGATCAACCCCGCTTTCGACACGCGCAGCACCGCGTGCAACACAACCAGCATCGCAATCGCGACGGCCATCATGAACGCGCGATAGCGCGAGAACGCGACGCCGTACACATCGAGCAGCGGGCCATCGAGCGCTGTCGGCACCGTGGCGCTCAGCGCCTGCAAGCCCCAGACGAGCTTGACGCCTTCGCCGATCAGATAGGCCGCGCCGAATGTCAGCAGCAACTCTGCCAGATGCCCGTGAGGCCGCACACGCCGCAGCAGCCACCGTTCGAGCGCCGCGCCCATCAGCCCGACGACGAGCGGCGCGACGATGAGCGCCCACCAGAACCCCGCGCGCGCCGCGACGGAAAAGCCGACATACCCACCGAGCATGTAGAAGCTCGCGTGCGCGAAGTTCAGCACGCCGAGCATGCTGAAAATCAGCGTCAATCCCGCCGATAACATGAACAGCAACAAGCCGTAGCTGACGCCATTCAGCACATCGATGACGAACGACTGCACGCGTCAGCCCGCTTGCGCGTCTTGCACGCCTTCCACGACGAGCAACGGTTCGAGCGCCGCGCGCAGCCTGTCGGGCAAGGCAACAGGACGCCGCGTTTCGCGATCCACATAGACATGCACGAAATGCCCTTGCGCAGCGGGCTCGGCGTCGCCTTCCCTGAAAAGCCCCACTTCGTAACGCACGCTCGACGTGCCAAGCCGCACGACGCGCAGGCCCGCATCGATACGATCCGGAAACACGATCGGCGCGAAGTAGTTGCACTGCGTCTCGACGACGAGGCCGATCGTCGTGCCGTGCTCGATATCAAGCACGCCGCTGCGGATCAGATACTCGTTCACGACCGTATCGAAGTAGCTGTAATAGACGACGTTGTTCACGTGACCGTAGACGTCGTTGTCCATCCAGCGCGTGGCAATGGACAGGAAGTGCGGATAAGCCGTGCGCGGCGCGGGAGCGGGTTTGTTCATGTCGTGTGCGGTTGGATGAAGGAACGGCGCTTACATCGACTCGATCAGCATCCGCCGATAATCGTCGGCCGTCGCTTCGCGTGGATTCGTCTTGTGGCAATGATCGGCGAGCGCGCCCTTGATGACCTTGTCGAACGCACTTTCGTCGACGCCCATTTGCTTCAGGCCCGTCGGCAGTCCGAGGCGCGCAGTCATGTCGTGCAACGCTGCCGCGAGATCGGCGTTATCCGGCAGATTCATCACGCGACGCATGCGCGCATAGCGGCGGTTCTCGACGACGGACGGCGCGCTTTCGTTAAAGCGCAGCACGGCGGGCAGCACGACGGCGTTCAGCGTGCCGTGATGCAGCGACGTGCGCCCGTTCACCGACACGCCGCCGAGCGGATGCGACAGCGAATGCACGCAGCCGAGTCCTTTCTGGAA
This sequence comes from Paraburkholderia steynii, assembly GCF_900100565.1. Taxonomy (NCBI): domain Bacteria; kingdom Pseudomonadati; phylum Pseudomonadota; class Betaproteobacteria; order Burkholderiales; family Burkholderiaceae; genus Paraburkholderia; species Paraburkholderia steynii. Next base: position 510,574 of record NZ_FNDI01000001.1, read on the forward strand.
CGCCATCGCGCCTTGCATCGACGCGCTCATCATATGCAGGCGCGCGTCGCGGTTCTGGCCGTCGCGCGTCGCGAGTTCGATGTTTGCCCAGGCGCGCTCTAGCCCGTCGAGCGCGATGCCGTCGGCGGGCGGATTGAACGAAGGCGCGAGAAACGTTTCGATGCAGTGCGCGATCGCATCCATGCCCGTCGCGGCTGTCAGCGACGGCGGCAGGCCGAGCGTGAGACCCGGATCGCAGATGGCCGCCTTCGGTAGCAGATGCCACGAATGAAAGCCGAGCTTGCGGCCATCGTTCAGGATCACGATCGCGCCGCGCGCCACTTCGCTGCCCGTACCCGCCGTGGTCGGAATCGCGATCAGCGGCGCGGCCTTGTCGGTGATCCTGGCGCTGCCGCCCTCGATCGTCGCGTAATCCGTCATCGTGCCCGCATGCGTCGCCATGATCGCGACGCCCTTGGCCAGATCGATCGACGAGCCGCCGCCTATCGCCACCAGCCCGTCGCAGCCTTCGTCCCGATAGCGCTGCGCGGCCGCCATCACCATCGCTTCCGTGGGGTTCGACGGCGTGTCGTCGAAGATGGGCACGCCGGGCAGCTTCAACGCGTCAATTGCCTGCTGCGCGACGCCCGCTGCCATCACACCCTTGTCCGTCACCACGAGCGGCCGCCTGATACCGGAACGCTCGCACTCCGCTGGCAACTGCGCGAGCGCGTCGTAGCCGAGATGAATGTGCGTCAGATAGTAGATGTAGGCCATGGCGATGCGTCTCCGTTGTTATCGAGGATTCCGTGCTCGCGCCGTGAAAACGGCGAGAGCGCCTGACTGCGACCATCACGGCAAACGTTGCTCGTTGCCGTTTTACTGTTCCGTCATTGACCCGGTCTCTCGATGAACTCGACCGGCAAGCCGCATCGGCGCGTCCAGTCGCCGGGCGCGTGACTCACGCGGCGCACAGTTCGCGAACCTCCGCGACGAATCGCTCGACCGTTTCGGGCTGCGTGTCCCACGCACACATCAACCGGCAGCCGCCCGCGCCGATGAACTCATAGAACTTCCAGCCACGCGTGCGCATCGCCTTCGCGACATGCGGCGGCAATTGCGCGAACACCGCGTTCGATTCTGTCGGGAACATGATGCTCACGCCCGGGATTTCCGCGAGGCGCGATTCCATCAGTTGCGCCATGGCGTTGGCGTGGCGCGCATTGCGCAGCCAGACGTCGTTGTCTAGCAGGCCGAGCCACGGCGCGGAGATGAAGCGCATCTTCGACGCAAGCTGTCCCGCCTGCTTCAGCCGATACGCGAAATCATCAGCCAGCGCGCGATCGAAGAACACAACCACCTCGCCGACGGGCAAGCCGTTCTTCGTGCCGCCGAAGCACAACACGTCGACGCCCGCGCGCCACGTGATCTCCGACGGATGCACGTCGAGCGCGGCGACGGCGTTTGCAAAGCGCGCGCCGTCCATATGCACCTTCAGGTGGCGGCGCTTCGCGATCGCCGCAATCGCGCGGATTTCCTCGACGCTGTACACGGTGCCCACTTCCGTCGATTGCGTAAGCGTCACGACCTTGGGCTTCGGATAGTGGATGTCGGCGCGACGCGTAACGACGGCTTCGATCGCATCGGGCGTGAGCTTGCCGCCGACGCCCGGCGCCGTCAGCAGCTTCGAGCCGTTCGAGAAGAACTCGGGGCCGCCGCATTCGTCCGTTTCGATGTGCGCAAGCTCGTGACAGATCACCGAATGGTAGGACTGGCACAGCGACGCCAGCGCCAGCGAGTTCGCCGCCGTCCCGTTGAAAACGAAGAACACTTCGCAGTCGGTCTGGAACAGGTTGCGCAGGCGGTCGCAGACTTGCTGCGTCCATGAGTCGTCGCCGTAGGCCGGTTCGTGGCCACTGTTGTTGGCGGCGATCAGCGCTTCGAGCGCCTCGGGGCAGATGCCCGCGTAGTTGTCCGACGCAAAATGTTGCATGGCAGGCGGCGCACCCGGCAATGAGCGCGCAAAGATGACTGGAAAGCGGACATTTTAGTGCGGCGGGTGCTGAATTTGTTTCTGGCGGGTCGAATCGGCGGGAATGGGCGTCTGGTGAGGATTGGAGGCGGTGCGTGCGCGAGCCTGCTGCACAGCCAGTGGGAGCGAGAGATGCCCGTCGTTGTTGGTCGTTATGTGGTGGTCGCGGACGTTGTTCGTCCGGACCATCCGGCAATGTCAGGGTATGCCGGGCTGTCGCTCAGACACGCGACAACGGGCGCAACACGGCCACCATGACGAGACCCACGGCTCCGGTGAGCAAACTGAGCGCCGCCAGCCAAAGCGCCAGCGTGAACGAACCGGTGTGCGCGGCGATCGGCGCGGCGACGAGCGGACCCACGATCTGTCCAAGGCCGTAGGCCGCCGTCGCATAGCCCATCAATCCCGCCGCGTTGTCGCCGTGCAGCCGGCGCGCCTCGCGCATCGCGAACAGGGTGATCGCCGTGAACGGCAAGCCGATCAGCGCGCTGCCAAGCGCGAAGCCGCCCGCCGTCGGCGACACGATGCCCGCGAGGATGCCGAGCGCCTGCAGCACGTAGCAGCCGGCCAGCAGCGTGCGGTTGTCCCAATGCGACGGCAGACGCGCGCCCACTAGCGCGCCCACGACCAGCGCGCCGCCGAACATCGGCCAGAACAGATCAGGCCACGGCGAATCCACGGGCAGCGCAGCGCGGGCGATCACGGGCAAGAACGTCGCGGTGATGATGTAGCCGAAACCGGGCACACCGTAGAGAACGATCAGCCAGAAGGCATCCGCGCGATGCAGATGCACGCGATGCTGATGTGCATCCGTCTGCGCCGACGCGCTTGTCCGCGTCGATGCAGTTGTGCTCGCCGTTGCCGGCTCGAACGTGCGCCACACGAGCACCGTCAGCACGGCCGAGACGAGCCCAAACCCGATCCAGCCCGCCGACGCGCCATATCCGCCCGCCGCGCTGACCAGCAGGCCCGTCGCCGCGATGCCGAGGCCCGGACCGGTGTAGATCACGCCGCCCCACTCGTTCGCGCCCAGTTCAGCGAGCCGGCGCAAGCCCCATTGCGACGCGAACACGAAGGTCCACGCGCTGATCGCACCCGCGATGAAGCGCACCACCGCCCAGACCCAGAACTGATGCGTGACGCCCATCGCGAGGACGAGCACCACGGTCGACGCGAGGCCCGCCTTTACCACGCGCGCCGCGTCCATGCGCAGCGCGACGCAGGCAATCGCGCCGAGGAAATAACCCGCGTAGTTGAGCGACGCGAGCCAGCCACCGTGTCTGATATCGAGCGCGCCGCCGTGGAGCATCAGCGGCAACAGCGGCGTAAAGGCGAAGCGGCCGACGCCGAGCGCGACGGCAAGCGCCGCCATGCAGGCGAGCGCGGCGCGGCGCGCGGCATGTGGGGAAGTGTGGCTGTGCTGGAGGGTGCGGGTGGCGAAATCGTTCATCGATGGCATGGCGGTTGGTCTGCCGTCGTGAGATTGGACGGCGCGGCGGTCGGCTTCTTCCACACCATCGTAGCTTGACCCTTCAATCTCATAAAATGAATAATACGGATAGATTTAATCTCACGGAGAGATTGATGGATCTTGCCGCACTTACTATCTTTCGCGCTGTCGTGCGCGAAAACGGCGTGACGCGCGCCGCGGCGAAGCTCAATCGCGTGCAATCGAACGTGACCACGCGTATCAAGCAGCTCGAAGAACAACTGGGCACCGAACTATTCGTTCGCGACGGACGGCGGCTCGTGCTGACTCCCGCGGGCGAGACGCTGCTGCCCTATGCCGAACGGCTGCTCGCGCTCGCCGACGAAGCGCGCCACGCAGTCAAGGACGCGCGTCCGAGCGGACGCCTGAGGCTGGGCACGATGGAGAGCGTCGCCGCGACCCGCTTGCCCGGATTGCTCGCGCAATATCACCAGACGTGGCCCGACGTCGCGCTCGAACTGGAGACGGGGACGACGGGCAAGCTGATCGATCGCGTGCGCGAATTCGAGGTGGATGCGGCCATCGTCGCGACACCGCTCGATCCCGGCTGGATCGGTGATCTGTTCGAGGTCGTGCCCGTGTTTCGCGAAGAACTGGTGATGGTGTCGCCGCGCGGTCATCCGCCCATCCATCATGCGGGCGATATTTCGCTTTCGACGCTGATCGCGTTCGAGACGGGCTGCGCGTACCGCGTGCATGTCGAAAAGTGGTACATGGAGCACGGCATCCGGCCCGCCCGGGTACTGGAGCTCGGCTCGTATCACGCGATCGTCGCGTGCGTGGCGGCGGGCGCGGGCGTGGCTTTCGCGCCGCGCTCGGTGCTGGCGCTGCTGCCCGAATCGGACGATATCACCGTGCATCCGCTCGCGGAACTCGGCAGCATCGAGACGATACTGGTCTGGCGACGCGGTCACTTCTCGTCGGCATTGAATGCGTTGCGCGGGATGCTGGTCGCGAGCGGGAACGTGCAGGAGAAGCCGGCGGACGAGGTGGCTGCCTGAGCGCTCGGCAGAAGATTTTTGGCTAACCCGAAAGCACAAAATCAAAAAGCCGCGAGTCTCATCGACTCACGGCTTTTTGTTGATGCGAATGCTACGTGACGCGCAGGCTTAGAGCTGCGCTTCGACCCAGCCCTTCACGCCAGCCAGCGCAGCCGGCAGATTGGCCGGCTCGGTACCGCCCGCCTGTGCCATGTCCGGACGGCCGCCGCCCTTGCCGCCGACCTGCTGCGCGACGAAGTTGACCAGCTCGCCTGCCTTGACCTTCTTGCTCGCCTCGGCCGTGACGCCCGCGATCAGGCTGACCTTGCCCCCTTCGACGGACGCCAGCACGATCGCCGCGCTCTTGAGCTTGTCCTTGAGCTTGTCGACGGTTTCGCGCAGCGTCTTGACGTCCGCGCCTTCCAGCGTCGCCGCCAGCACCTGCACGCCGGCAACCTCGATGGCCTGGCCGGCCAGTTCATCGCCCTGGCTCGACGCGAGCTTCGACTTCAGCGCGCCCAGCTCCTTTTCCAGCGACTTCACCTGGTCCTGAACCATCGAGATACGCTGCGTCAGTTCCGACGGCTGCGCCTTCAGCGCCGCGGCCGCTGCGTTGATGCGCGCGTCGAGTTCCTGCACGTAACGCACCGCGTTGTCGCCCGTGATCGCTTCGACGCGACGGATGCCCGCCGCGACGCCGCCTTCCATCACGATCTTGAAGAAGCCGATGTCGCCCGTGCGATGCACGTGCGTGCCGCCGCACAGCTCCCGCGAGAAGCCCAGATCGAGCACGCGCACTTCGTCGCCGTATTTCTCGCCGAACAGCGCCATGGCGCCGCCCTTCACCGCTTCGTCGTACGGCATCACCTGCACGACGCCCGGCGCGTTCGCCAGCACTTCGGCATTGACGATGGCTTCGACGCGGCGGATTTCATCGTCCGTCATCGGCGCGTTGTGCGCGAAGTCGAAGCGGGTCTTGTCGGCGTCGACGAGCGAGCCCTTCTGCTGAACGTGGCCGCCGAGCACTTCGCGCAGCGCCTTGTGCATCAGGTGGGTAGCCGAGTGATTACGGGCCGTGCGTGCGCGGCGGATCGCGTCGATCTCGGCCTTCACGACGTCGCCTACTTTCAGCATGCCTTGTTCCAGCGTGCCGTGATGGCCCACGACGTCCGCCTGCACCTTCAGCGTATCGGCGACGGCGAAGCGCACGCTCGCGTTTGCGAGCACGCCCTGATCGCCGACCTGACCACCCGATTCCGCGTAGAACGGCGTGTGATCCAGCACGACGACAGCCTGCTGGCCCTTCGCCACTTCCTTGACGGACGCGCCGTCGACATACAGCGCCGTGACCTTCGCGTCGTCGAAAACGATCTCTTCGTAGCCGTGGAACGTGGTCTTCGCGCCCGTGTATTCGAGGCCCTGCGCCATCTTGAACTTGCCGGCCGCGCGTGCCTGCTCGCGCTGACGGGCCATTGCTTCGTCGAATGCTGGCTCGTCGACCGTCACTTCGCGCTCGCGGCACACGTCCGCCGTCAGATCGAGCGGGAAGCCATAGGTGTCGTGCAGCTTGAACGCGACTTCGCCGTCGAGCGTCTTGCCGCCCTTCGATTCCAGATCGGCCAGCGCGCTTTCGAGGATCGACATGCCGTGCTCGATGGTCTCGAAGAAGCGCTCTTCTTCCTGGCGCAGCACGTCTGTGACGCGCTGTTCGGCGTCTTTCAACTCGGGATACGCGCCGCCCATTTGCGCGACGAGATCAGCCACCATCTTGTGGAAGAACGAACCCTTGCGGCCCAGCTTGTAGCCGTGACGGATCGCGCGGCGCACGATACGGCGCAGCACGTAGCCGCGGCCTTCGTTGCCGGGGATCACGCCGTCGACGATCAGGAACGAGCACGCGCGGATGTGATCGGCGATCACCTTCAGCGAGTTGTTCGACAGATCTTCAACGCCTGTTTCACGCCCGGCTGCCTTGATCAGCGCCTGGAACAGGTCGATTTCGTAGTTGCTGTGTACGTGCTGCAGCACCGCGGCGATACGCTCCAGACCCATGCCCGTGTCCACGCACTGCTTGGGCAGCGGCGTCATGTTGCCCTGGGCGTCGCGGCTGAATTGCATGAAGACGAGATTCCAGATCTCGATGTAACGGTCGCCGTCTTCTTCAGGCGATCCCGGCGGGCCGCCCCACACGTCCGGGCCGTGGTCGTAGAAGATTTCCGAGCACGGACCGCACGGGCCGACGTCGGCCATCTGCCAGAAGTTGTCCGACGCGTAGCGCGCGCCCTTGTTGTCGCCGATGCGGATAATGCGCTCGGCCGGCACGCCGACTTCCTTCTCCCAGATGTTGAAGGCTTCGTCGTCTTCCTGGTAGACGGTGACCCAGAGCTTTTCCTTCGGCAGGCCGTAGACGCCCGTCAGCAGTTCCCACGCGTAGTGGATCGCGTCACGCTTGAAATAGTCGCCGAACGAGAAGTTGCCGAGCATTTCGAAAAACGTGTGGTGACGCGCCGTGTAGCCGACGTTTTCCAGGTCGTTGTGCTTGCCGCCCGCGCGCACGCTGCGCTGCGCCGTCGTGGCCCGCGAATACGGCCGCGACTCGGCGCCGAGAAACACATCTTTGAACTGCACCATGCCCGAATTGGTGAAGAGCAGCGTCGGGTCGTTGCCGGGCACGAGGCTCGACGAACGGACGATCGTATGGCCCTTCGATTCGAAGAACTTGAGGAATTTCTCGCGGATTTCGGCGGCTTTCATAGCGTGCTTTGGGGACGGTCCTGGCTTGAGCCGACGGCTGCGGAAGACTGACCGGCCGTCGCAATAGATTGTTTCCTGAACGGTCGATTATACGGGATCGGCGCTGTCGCGCGACGCCGTGGCGCGGGCTGTGCGCGGCATTGGCCATCCGGCCAGTTTCGCCTCCCAAAAACGCCGAAAGCGCGGGCAGTCATTCGTCCTATGCCGTCAGGCTGAGTAGGTCGGGCGCGGCCGATCGCTTAAGATGCACCACATCGATTCAATCGGGCAGCGCCCTGCGGCGCGCGGTCTATCACATTGAACACATGGAGACGTAGACAGAACATGGGCGCACTCAGTCATATTCGCGTGCTGGACCTTACCCGCGTGCTTGCCGGTCCGTGGTGCGCGCAGACGCTAGCCGATTTCGGCGCCGACGTGATCAAGGTCGAGCGGCCGGGCGCCGGCGACGACACGCGCCACTGGGGTCCGCCGTACCTGAAGACGCCAGAGGGCGCGGACACGCGGGAAGCCGCCTATTACCTCGCGGCGAACCGCAACAAGCGCTCGGTGACCGTCGATATCGCCACGCCCGAAGGACAGCAGATCGTCCGCGAGCTGGCTGCGCAAAGCGACGTCGTGCTGGAGAACTACAAGGTCGGCCAGTTGAAGAAGTACGGGCTCGACTATGAGTCGCTGAAGGCCGTGAAGGCTGACATCGTCTATTGCTCGGTGACGGGCTTCGGGCAGACGGGGCCGTATGCGCAGCGCGCGGGGTATGACTTCATCGTGCAGGGCATCGGCGGCTTCATGAGCATCACGGGCGAGCGCGACGGCCAGCCGGGCGGCGGCCCGCAGAAAGCGGGCGTGGCGATCGCGGACCTGATGACGGGCATGTACTCGAGCGTCGCCGTGCTGACGGCGCTCGCGCACCGCGACCGCACGGGCGAAGGCCAGTACATCGACATGGCGCTGCTCGACGTGCAGGTCGCGATGCTCGCCAACATGAACTCGAACTTCCTCGCGAGCGGCAAGCCGCCGGCACGCTGGGGCAACGCGCATCCGAACATCGTTCCTTATCAGACGTTTCAGACGAGCGACAGCTGGATCATTGTCGCTGTGGGCAACGACGGACAGTTCCGCAAGTTCGTCGAAGCGGGCAAGCGCGCGGATCTAGCCGACGACGACCGCTTCGCGACCAATCCTGAGCGCGTGCGAAATCGCGAGACGCTCGTGCCGATCCTCGCTGAGATGGTCCGTACGCGCAGCAAGCACGAATGGATCGATGCACTGGAAGCGGCGGGCGTGCCCTGCGGCCCGATCAACGATCTGGAAGAGGTGTTCGAGAACGAGCAGGTGGTCGCGCGTGGCATGGAGGTTCAGCTGCCGCACCCATCGGGCGGCACCGTGAAGCTGGTGCGCAATCCAATCCGCATGAGCGCGACGCCGCCCGAGGCACAGGCGCATCCGCCGACGCTCGGCGAGCATACGGAAGCGGTCCTGCGCGATGTGCTCGGATACGACGATGTGCGCATCGACGCGCTGAGGGGCCGGTCGGTGATCTGATGTGAGGTCGGGAGGCGGCTTGCTGCGGTTGGGGTGCTGCGGTTGGGGTGCTGCGGTTGGGGTGCTGCGGTTGGGGTGCTGCGGTTGGGGTGCTGCGGTTGGGGTGCTGCGGTTGGCTCGCTTCGCTTAGCGTGCTTCGCCTGGCGGGCCGCAGTTGGCTTCCTGCCGTTGGCGCACTGCAGTTGCAGGCGTCCCGGCAAACAGTGGCTCCGGCAGACGTCGTCCAGTGCGCGGCGGCCGAACCAGGCGCGCGGCGCACTTGGTCCGGCACCCAACCCACGGTACCTGAATCGCGCCGCCCCGCCGCCACTCACGCCATCGAAGCCAGCCAGCGGTGCCCTTCGTCCCAATCTCCGAGGCCGCTGTCGGCGTTGATATGGCCACGCGGGCCGATATTCTCCCAGCGGCTGCCCCATGCCGTCGCGCAGGCCTGCGAGAACGGCACGCCGCCGTACGGATCGTCGGTGCTCGCGACGACGATCGACGGGAATGGCAACTTGCCCATCGGCACGGCGTCGAAGCCGGCCGCATCGGCGGGAAATCCGGGGCCGGCCGGATCGGGCACCGCGACGAGCAGCGCGCCCGCGACTTTCGCCAGCGCATCCTGTGAAGCATGCCGCGCCGCCCAGGACGCGACCGTCAGGCAGCCCAGGCTATGCGCGGCAAACACAACAGGCGCTTTCGCAGCGGCGACAGCAGCGTCGAGCGTGTCGCACCACTCATCGCAAACGGGATGATCCCAGTCCCGCATCGGCACGCGCGAGAAGTTCGAATAACGCGCTTCCCAGCGGGTCTGCCAATGCCCGACGCCCGAGTTCATGTAACCCGGCAATACGATCACGCTTTGCTGCTCAAACGCCATGCTGTTCCCCGTTTGTTTTCAGTGGTCGAAGTGCGGCATCGCCGCCAGCGCTATTGAATCACACGCCCCACGCCAACGCCGCGCGGATCGGCAGCCGGTTGCGGCGTCGTGCCGTCGATCCGGATCATTTGCACGTCGCCGTTGAACGTCTGGCCCTGCAGCGTGTAGCCGCGCGCCGTCAACTGCTCGGCCAGCTCGCCGTCGATGGGATGATACGGCTCGAAGTAGATCGTCTTCTGCGGCAGCAACTGATGGTGAAAGCGCATCGCGGCGAGCGCGTCGGCGGGCGGCATGTTGAAGTCGTACAGGTTCGTCATCACCTGGAAGATCGACGTGAAGATGCGCGAGCCGCCCGGCGTGCCGATCACGAGCGACACCTTGCCGTCCTTCGTCAGGATGGTCGGCGCCATCGACGACAAAGGCCGGCGCCCCGGCGCTATCGTGTTGACGTCGCCGCTCGTCACACCGGACTGGTTCGGCACGCCGGCTTTCATCTCGAAGTCGTCCATCGCGTCGTTCAGCACGAAGCCGCCGCCGTCGACGACCACACCCGAGCCGAACGGCCCGTTCAGCGTGTACGTGTTCGACACCGCGTTGCCCCACTTGTCGACCACCGAAAAGTGCGTCGTCTGAGCCTTTTCCGGCATCGAGTCGCCGAGGCCCGGCTTGACGGGTGAGGCGCCCGGCACTTCGTCGGGCGTGATGTCCTCGACGCGCTTCGCGAGGTAGGCGTCGTCGATCAGCTTGTCGACGGGCACGCGGTACGAGTCGGGATCGCCCATGTACTGCTGGCGGTCAGCGAACACGCGGTCCTCGATCTGCGCGACCAGATGGATGTACGGCTCGGAATTGAGCGCCACGCCGTCGAACTGCGGCTTAAGGTCCGCCTTCATCTTCAGCAACTGGATCAATCCGATGCCGCCCGAACTGGGCGGCGGCGCCGTGACGATCTGATAGCCGTTCCAGCTGGCCGTCACGGGCTGTCGCCACACGGCCTTGTACTGCAGCAGATCCGCTTTCGTGAGCAGGCCATGCCCGTACATCTGGCGCGCGATCAGATCGGCCGTCTGCCCTTCGTAGAACTCGCGGCCGCCGTCCGATGCGATCCGCGTCAAGGTCTGCGCAAGTTCGGGCTGGCGGAACGTGTTGCCCGCTTTCAGGTTCGCGAAGTACGCATCGAAATTGGTCTTGCCGCCGAAGCTCTGCGACGCGCCGTCGCGGCGCTTCTGCAGCCACGGCTCAACGGGAAAACCGTCCGTCGCGTACTTGATGGCGGGCGCGAGCACCTGCTTCCATTTGAGCTTGCCGAAGCGCTTCTGCGCTTCCCACATGCCGTCGACGGTGCCCGGCACGGCCACCGCGCGATGTCCGACGAGGCTCATGCCCTTGATCACGTTGCCCTTGTCGTCGAGATACATGTCGCGCGTCGCGCTCTGCGGCGCTTTCTCGCGGTAGTCAAGAAAGTACGGCTTGCCGTCCATGACCAGCGTCATGAACCCGCCGCCGCCGATGTTGCCCGCATCCGGGTACGTGACGGCGAGCGTGAAGGCGATCGCGACGGCTGCGTCGACGGCATTGCCGCCCGCCGCGAAAATCTGCTGCGCGGCGTCGGCCGCGTAGCGGTCGGGCGTCGCGACGGCCGACGCGTCGAGCACGGGCTTCGGCTGGGCCGTCTTCGCGTCGACGGCGGGCGACGCAACCAGGCTGGCGAGCAGTGCGCCCGTCAGCGCGAGCGTCGTGGCGAAGCGTGCAAACGTGCCACGAGCAACGACGCGGCCGGCGCTGGAACAGAAATCGGCGTGGGCGCCCGCATGGGATTCGGCATGCATGTCGGCGCCGGAAAGCGCGCGCGGCGCGCGCAACATCGGAAGGGACATCCGAGGAACTCCGGGATAGATGGACCTGCCCGCGCGTGTGCAGCGGCATGGGGCGGCCGGCTCGCGGCAAGGACAGGTCGCGTGAAGCGGCGGGACGGGCATCGGATGCCCGAGCCCACGACAGAATAACGGAAACGCAGCGCCTGCCGAAAAACGACGCGACGGGCGCAGCCGACAACGAAAGCACCGCTCAGAGGCGCGGGACAAGGCTCATGCTCGCCGCGAAGCGCAACGGCAAAGCCCACCATCACCCGCGATGGCGCGGGGCGGCGCAAGGCCGCCGTGGGGCATGGCGCGCGACGCATGCTAAGCGTCCGCACCATACCGAGCCAACGCAATTTACCTCCTGTTACAGCGCCGATTGCGCCCCGGAAACGCATCGATTTCCGCTGTTTTCGGCGGCGCGCCGCACCGCGCAAGCCTAAAGACTGTCGCCGAATGTGTCGTCAGGTAGAATTGACAGACTAACGGACGCATATAGTGTCCAGGACCGACTTTCTCCTTCTCGCATGAACAACGATCGCAAAGACGCCGAGCGCAACGAAGCGCCCGTTTCCAATTTCATCCGCAACATCATCGACGACGACAACCGCTCCGGAAAGTGGGGGCAGCGGGTGGAAACGCGCTTCCCGCCGGAACCGAACGGCTATCTGCATATCGGCCACGCGAAGAGCATCTGCCTGAACTTCGGCATCGCGCAAAGCTACGGTGGCGTCTGTCACCTGCGCTTCGACGACACGAACCCGGAAAAGGAAAGCTTCGAATACGTCGACTCGATCGTCGACGCGGTGAAGTGGCTCGGCTTCGAGTGGAACGCAGAAAGCAAAGAGCACCTCTACTTCGCGAGCGACTACTACGACAAGCTCTATGAGTTCGCCGAACTGCTGATCACGCGCGGCAAGGCGTATGTCGACAGTCAAACGGCGGAAGAAATGCGCGCGAACCGCGGCTCCGCGACGGAAGTCGGCACGCCGTCGCCGTTCCGCGAGCGCAGCGTCGAAGAGAACCTCGACCTGTTCCGCCGCATGAAGGCGGGCGAGTTCAAGGAAGGCGAGCACGTGCTGCGCGCGAAGATCGACATGTCGTCGCCGAACTTCAACATGCGCGACCCGGTGATCTACCGCATCCGCTTCGCCCACCATTACCGGACGGGCGACACGTGGTGCGTGTATCCGATGTACGACTACACGCACTGCATCTCGGACGCGCTCGAAAACATCACGCATTCGCTGTGTACGCTCGAGTTCGAAGACCACCGGCCGCTGTACGACTGGATTCTCGACGAACTCGCCGAGGCCGGCATCTTCACGCGCCCGCTGCCGCAGCAGATCGAGTTTTCGCGCCTGAACCTCACGTACGCGATCACCAGCAAGCGCAAGCTGCTGCAACTGGTGAACGAAAACCACGTGGACGGCTGGGACGATCCGCGCATGCCGACCATCGTCGGCGTGCGCCGCCGCGGCTTTACGCCGGACAGCATCAAGCTGTTCTGCGAGCGCATCGGCATCACGAAGGTCGATTCGTGGATCGACATGAGCGTGTTCGAAGGCGCGCTGCGCGACGATCTCGACGACAAGGCGCCGCGCGCGACCTGTGTGCTCGATCCGCTGAAGCTCGTCATCGACAACTATCCCGAAGATCAGACGGAAGCATGCAGCGCACCTGTCCACCCGCATCATCCCGATCGCGGCGTGCGCACGTTCCCGTTTTCGCGTGAATTGTGGATCGAGCGCGAAGACTTCATGGAGAGCGCGCCGAAGGGCTATTTCCGCCTGTTCCCGGGCAACAAGGTGCGTCTGAAGTACGGCTACGTCGTGGAATGCACGGGCTTCGACAAGGACGAGAACGGCAAGGTCACGGCTGTCCACTGCAACTACTTCGAAGACAGCCGCTCCGGCACGGAAGGCGCGAACAACTACAAGGTGAAAGGCACGATCCACTGGATCAGCGCGACCCAGGCGGTGCCCGTCGAAGTGCGCGTCTACGATCGCCTCTTCAAGGAAGCGCAGCCCGACGCGGGCGGCCGCGATTTCCTCGAGGCGCTCAATCCGGATTCGAAGCGCATCATGCACGCCTACGTCGAGCCTGGCCTGGGCGAAGTCGAGCCCGAAGCGCGCTATCAGTTCGAGCGTCACGGCTACTTCGTCGCTGACCGGTATGACACGAAACCGGGCAAACCCGTATTCAACCGGATCGTCAGTCTGCGCGACAGTTGGGGAAAGCCGGCGTAAGCTGATTGTCTGGTTGAGTCATCGCGGCATGCGGCGCATTCGGCGCGCATGCCGCCGTGTCCCGCGACGGACATCGCCAGGCGACAGCGCGACGATGCAGCCGGAGTGATTGCTGCCGGCTCAGGGGGAACGATGAAGGTTGCAATCAAATACAAGCTGGTGGCTATCGCGGCCGCGACGCTAGCGGCGCTTATGTCGCTGACTGCGCCCGCGCATGCCGAAGAGCTGACGGGTACGCTCAAGAAAGTTCACGACGACGGCTTGATTACGCTCGGCGTGCGCGAAGCGTCGATCCCCTTCTCCTATTCCACCGGCGACCAGACGGTCGGCTATTCGCAATCGATCGCGCTCGCCATCGTCGAAGAAATCAGGAAGACGCTCGCGATGCCGAACCTCAAGGTTCGCGAAGTCACGATCACGTCGGCGAACCGCTTCCTGATGCTGGTCAACAACCAGATCGATCTGGAATGCGGGTCGACCACGCATACGCGCGAGCGCGAAAATGTCGCCGCGTTTTCGAACAGTTTCTTCCAGTACGCGGTGCGGATGATCGCGCGCAAGAACGCCGGCATCAACGACTTCGCGGACCTCGCCGGCAAGCCCGTCGTCACGACGGCGGGCACGTCGGACGAACGGCTCGTGCGGCAGTTGAACAGCGAGAAGCAGTTGAATATGCGTATTGCGAGCGCGAAGGACCACTCCGATGCGTTTGCAGCCGTGAAGGCGGACCGCGCGGTCGCGTTCGTGATGGACGAACCGATTCTGTACGGTTTTCGCGCCACCGACCCGCGCCCCGACGACTTCATTGTGACGGGCACGCCGCTCGGCTACGAGACCTATGCGTGCATGTTCCGCAAGGGCGACGCGCCGTTCCGCGAACTGGTGAACCGTGTGATCACGAAGATGCAGACATCGGGCGAGGCCGAGCGCCTGTACAACGTCTGGTTTACGCAGCCGATTCCCCCGCATGGGATCAATCTGAACTACCCGCTGTCGGCGGAAATGCGCACGATGTTCGCGCATCCGAACGACAAGGCGCTCGATTGAAGGTCGTTTGAAAAGCCCGCGCTACGCCGTGTCCAGCGCGCGGTGCAGGTCGGTCAGCGATAGCGTGGTCTGAAAGAGCCGCGTGAGGCTGCGGCTCGCGTAATGCTCGACGTCATCGGGCGCGGCCCAGCGGAATGCGTCCATCTCGGGAATCATCGTGCCGTCGGAGCGGCGCGGAAACATCGACGTACATGTGCAGCGCGTGAGATCGAGCTCGTCGGCCCGGGCGCGCGCGGCGAACAGATGCAGATCCTTGTCCCGCCGATACACGAACAGACCCAGGTCTTTTAGCCGCGCCGCGTCCACGGCGATACCCGTTTCCTCTTCCATCTCGCGCAGCGCCGTCACATGCGGCGCTTCGCCTTCCTCGCCCTGCCCTTTGGGAATATCCCAGTGGCTGGTTTCCGTCGCGTGCGCGAGCAACACCCGCCCATCCGGGTCGAGCAACACGACGCCGCAAGAGATCGTGCGCGCGCTCAATTCTTCTTCTGCATCACCCAGTTGCCCGTGCCCTGACGGCAGAACTGCGGGTTCAGATTCATCGACTGGCCTTTGGCGCTCAACACGACATGCATCTGACGGCATGTCCGGTCGCCCGCTTTCGACGTGGCATCGGGCGTCAGTTGCGCCTCGATCCTCGTGCTATTGCGCAGCCCCTCGTTGTTCCAGGTGGAGGACTCGCCGTCCTGCTTCTTGTCGAGCGCCTCGAACGCGGCCTTTCTGAGCGAATCGTTGTCGGCCTGCTTCATGTACGCGATCGGCGTGTCGTTCAGGAAGTTGAGATTGGCAGCATGCGCGCCGATTGCGCCAGCGAGCAACAGCCCGCCCACTGAGAGTTGAAACGCGGCTCGGGTTCGCATCGACATGAAATTCTCCGCAGAAGTCGGGTTCGGGCAAACGTGGCGCGGCCATCTAGCGGCCCGCGATCTGGACCTCAAAAGCATAGCACGCCACCTACATGCACAGCTCGCGAGACCACCATCTTTGAGATAACGCCGCCGTGTTTGAGGCCCACCGGAAGCCAGCCTAGGAGAATTTTAGGATACGTCCCATAGTCCCTCAGGCACGCGATCCATAACATGAGTCGAGTCAAATTCACCCGCACTTCAAACGCTTTGCGCGTTGCGACTCTTGCTCATGGACCTCTCGTTCGCTCTCCAGTTTTTCGCCGCGATGCTGACGCTGATCTGCGTCGTTCTTGGCACAATCGTCATGCGCGTCGATCCCGCGCCAATGCCGACCATCGTGCGTATCCACGGGCTGCGCCGCAGCCGGTGGCCGTGCGCGGTGACGCGAGCGGGCCTCGTGTGCGTGCTCGCGTCCTTCCTGCTGTTGATCGCTTGCTGTTATTTGCTGCTGACGATGTGAGCGTCAGCATGTTGCTGAGGCGCTTCCGGCTGGTATCCGTCCGTCAGCGTCTTAAGGAACGCGACCACATCCTTGATCTCTGATTCATCCAGCGCAGGCTTGTCGCCCGGCTTGCGATCGAACGGCGGGTCGGTATTCAGATTCGCCCAATACTTCTTCGGCAAATCGTCGAATTTCTGCACTTTCCCCTTGACGACCGGATAAAACTTTTCCGGATTCGTATCGCGCTCCGCATAGAAGCGGACGACCTCTTCGAGCGAGTGATAAATCCCGTTGTGGAAGAACGTCTTACGCAGCGCGACGTTGCGCAGCGTCGGCGTACGGAAAATTCCGCAATACTCGTCTTGGCCCTTCAGATCCGTCCGTTCCGGGCCGCACGCGCCCAGATCGTAGAAATGCGGATCGTGGTTCACGGCCAGCGTGCGATTGCGCGGCACGCCAAGCGCGATCAGACCGAAGTCCGAGAACGCGGGCGCCGAGCCGTCGAGCGCGCGCTGGCTGATGTGGCAGCTCGCGCAGTTGCCCTTGGTCTCGTCGTTGAAGAGCTGCAGGCCGTGCAGTTCGGCCTTCGTCAGTTGCGCCTTGCCCGCGAGAAACGCGTCGTACTTGCTCGTGTACGGGTAGAACAGTTCCGGCGCCTCCTCGAACACTTCTAGCGCCTGGAGCACGGCCTTGAACGTCGCGTCGTCGCTATCGAACACGCGCTCGCCGAACGCGTCGCGGAACTGGTTCGCGTACGGCGCGGCCTTCACGGCCGCCGCCACTTTTTGCGGCGTGCTGCCCATCTCGAACGACGACGTCAGCGGCATGCGCGCCTGATCGTGCGCGCTGTTCACGCGGCCGTCCCACATCAGGCCGCCCGTCGGACCTGCATCGACGCTCTCGTCGCCCTCGTCGTCCGAATCGTGATAGTGCTCGGTGAAGGACGGCACCTTCTGCAGATACTTGATGTCGGGCGCGGCGCGCATGCCTTGCTGGCGCATGTCCTGACCGCCCAGTTGCACGGAGAGCGCGTTCGGCGGTCCGAAGGCGTGCTGCGGGCTGTGGCACGACGCACAGGCGAGCTTGCCCGAGCCCGACAGCGACGGATCGAAGAAAAGCTGCTTGCCGACGGCCGTCATCTTCTTGACGGACTCGTACACCTGGGCACGCGTCTGACCGCCAGCGGGGATCGCCGCTGCGCCATCGGCGGACACCTTTTGCATCTGCGCGCCGCTCATTGCCGGATGCACCGATTGCGCCGCCGTTGCCGCATGAGCGCCGCCGCCTTGCGCGCTACCGGCATCGCAAGCCGACAGCATCACCGAAACCGAAACACCCAGCGCGCCGAGCCATCTCGCGCGCCACGCCTGTCTTGACTGAAGCCCCGCCACCTCGCGCCACATATCGTTCTTACCTGCTCGTGTTGATTGACTGCGCGAGGTTATTTCACCGACATGTCGCCTAAATGACATATACCCGACGACATATCAAAAACCACAAGCCAATCAGAAACTCTATGTAAGAAATTAATCGTTCTGTCAAAAAGCCTTGCGACACTCTCGCCGCCGGTCATCCCAATGCGGATCCACCACCGGTCCCCAACGCGAGAGAGATAAATCATGAACAAGAAACTGATCTGCGCGACGCCTATTGCGATCGCCGCAGCGATCGGGCTGTACGCATGTGGTGGCAATTCGAATTCGAAGCCGACGTTGTCTTCCGTGAAGAACGTCGTGGTCATCTACGCGGAAAACCGCAGCTTCGACAACCTCTACGGCAACTTCCCGGGCGCCAACGGCCTGCAGAACGTGACGGCGACGAGCGCGCGCCAGCTCGACCGCGACGGCTCCGTGCTTGCGACGCTGCCGCCCGTCTGGAAGGGCCTCACGGCTGCGGGCGTGACGCCTGTCATCACGCAGGCGATGACGGTCAATCTGCCGAACTCGCCGTTCGCCATCGACGATCCGGCCGGCTTCAACGCGCCGCTCAGCGCGACGACGCGCGACCTGTATCACCGCTTCTACGAGAACCAGATGCAGATCCACGGCGGCAAGAACGACATGTTCGCCGCGTGGGCCGATTCGGGCGGTCTCGTGATGGGCCACTACACGCCGAACGCCGACAAGTTGCCGCTCTATAAGCTCGCACAGCAATTCACGCTGGCCGACAATTTCTTCATGGGCGCGTTCGGCGGCTCGTTCCTGAACCATCAGTGGCTGGTCTGCGCGTGTACGCCGTTCTATGCGAACGCCGACACGAGCGTCGCGAAGACGTCGATCTCCGCGGTCGAGCCGGACGGTGTGTCGCTGACGCTCAAGTCGACTTCGGCGGCATCGGCGCTGACCGACGTGCCGACCTTCGTCAACTCGGGCAACCTCACGCCCGACTTCTACGCCATCAACACGATGCAGCCGCCGTATCAGCCGAGCGGCAACAAGCCGGCTACGGGCGGCGACGCAAATCTCGCCGATCCGACGGTCGCAACGACGCTGCCGGCGCAGACGAACCAGCACATCGGCGACCTGCTCAACAACGCGGGCGTGACGTGGGCATGGTACGGCGGCGCTTGGGGCAATGCGATCTCGGCGGTGCAGAACAACACGGCGAACGTGATCTACGGCGCGAACCTTAGCTCGCCGAACTTCCAGCCGCACCACCAGCCGTTCAACTACTTCGCCGACCTCGCGCCGGGCACCGACAACCGCGCCAAGCACCTGCTCGACGGCGGCCTGAACGGCTCGGAGTTCATCAAGGCGATCGACGCCGGCGCGCTGCCGCAAGTCGCGTTCTACAAGCCGCAGGGCAACCTGAACGAGCACGCGGGTTATACGGATGTGGCGCAGGGCGATCAGCACATTGCGGATGTGATCTCGCATCTGCAGAAGAGCCCGCAGTGGAACAACATGGTCGTCGTCATCACGTACGACGAGAACGGCGGCTTCTGGGATCACGTCGCCCCGCCGAAGGGCGACCGCTGGGGCCCGGGTACGCGGATTCCCGCGATCATCGTGTCGCCGTACGCGAAGAAGGGTTTCGTCGATCATACGCAGTACGACACGACGTCGATCCTGCGATTCATCACGCACCGCTTCAATCTGCCGAACCTGCCGGGCCTGACGGCGCGTGACAGCGCGCTCGTCGCGAACGGTGGCCAGGCGATGGGCGATCTGACGAACGCGCTCGACATCAACAAGTAAGCACGCAGCAACGCAGGCAGGCGGGCCCGTCGCCCGTCATCGACAAAGTACGGGCAAGCAACAGTCGCGCATTTCTCCACGTTCGATGCGCAACGCTTCAGGGCAGCTTCGGCTGCCCTTTTTTATGGGCGTGCGATGCGGTGAGGATGGGAGAAAGATGGAGGCCGTGCGCAGAGCGCGCAGGCTGACTGGATGGCCCCCCCACGAGGAATCGAACCTCGATTTCAGGTTTAGAAGACCCGTGTTCTATCCGTTGAACTATGGGGAGGCGAAACCGGAATTTTAACCTGGCTGGACCTGACCGAGACTGGTGTCAGGCGCCGGTGTAAGCACGCCACACATGCCGTGGCGCTCAAACAGAAAGGCCCGGCAGCAACGCCGGGCCCGCGATTATAACCGATCGAACCGCGCGATCAGGCCGGCTGCGGATGCGTCATGAACCAGCCGAGAAACACCACGCCCGCGATCACGCAGTACACGCCGAACGACGCAAGGCGGCCGCGTCCTTCGAAATAGCGCATCAGGAAACGCACGCTCAGGTACGCGGCGATCGCGGTCAGCACGCCGCCCAGCAGCGCGTCGGCGAGTTGGCCCGGCGCGTGGAAGAGCTTCGGCAGTTCGAGGATGCCCGCCGCAAAGATGATCGGCGTGCCGAGCAGGAACGAGAATTCGGCGGCCTTCTCGGAGGT
Organism: Paraburkholderia steynii; assembly: GCF_900100565.1. NCBI lineage: Bacteria > Pseudomonadati > Pseudomonadota > Betaproteobacteria > Burkholderiales > Burkholderiaceae > Paraburkholderia > Paraburkholderia steynii. Next base: position 530,606 of record NZ_FNDI01000001.1, read on the forward strand.
CAGGCCCGCGCCGTTGCCCGCGATCATCGTCAGGCCGCTGCGCGAGAAACCGGGAATCAGCGCGCCGATCTGCGCGAGGCCGACCAGAAACGCCTGCTTGAACGTCAGCTTCTCCGGCGCGCGATGCACGCGCGCGCGCTGCAGCCGGTCGCCGAGCCACAGCAGGATGCCGTTGACGATCAGCGCAATTGCGACGATGCGCAGATCGTGGAACACGCGTTCGAGACGCTTTTCGAGCACGAGACCCACCAGACCGGCCGGAATCGTCCCGATGATGAGCGCCCACATCATATGGCCATCGTCATTGCGGCGGCCCGACAGCGACGCGAAAAAGCCGCCTATGAGCGCAATCCAGCGCGTACGGAAGTACCACAGCAGCGCGAACGCGGTGCCCAGATGCAGCGCGACGAGGAACGGCAGCAGTTGCGGTGCATGCTTGTCGATATGCATGCCGAAGAGAGCGGGAACGAGCAGCGTGTGACCAAGACTGCTCACCGGAAACAGTTCCGTGACGCCCTGCAGCACGCTCAAAAAGATCAAAAACGACAGGCTCACGCGTCGGTCCTTTTGAAAAGTGGGGAGGATGGACAGCTTGCCGGAGCATGACGTCCGGCATCTGAAGGCGGGTCGATTATGCCTGGGCGACCGGGGTGCGCCAAGGACAAAAATTCGCTTTTAACAGAATCTTGCCGCGTTGCAACAAGATCGAAAGGCTGATTACGGCGATGAAAGCAAAAAGGCCCGCCTGGAAGGCGGGCCTGCGTGCGGAGGCTGCGTGGACCGTCGGTACGTGCCGACGGCTCAACGTGGATTCTCGTCGCCCCGTGTCAGCGTGTAAATTTATAAAAGAAATAAATCGTACTGCCCGTAAACATGCCGAACAGTGCCACGCTCATTGCCATTGCGAGATCCATCGCCCCTCCTGAAAACCGAGTGATCGGATCCGGCCGGAGCCGGTCTTCGTACACATTATTGATTGCGCCGACTGTGCGCCAACACCCGCAATTTCCCGAGAAGGGTTTCCCCGTAGCACAAAGGGGCGCAAAATCGGCGTCGCTGCGCTTTGCGCGCCACAATCGTGCATGCCCGATCCCTTCCTAACCGCTTTCTATCGTCATTGCCATGCCTCAATTCCAGCAACAGGACATCATCGAGATCGCACGCGACGGCTCCTTGCTGCGCGTCGCGCCGCAGGCGGGCGGCCGCCTGCTGTCGTGGGACATCGACGGTCAGTCGGTGATCTTCTGGCCCGAGCACGCGGACTGGAGCCAGCCCGCGCGCGTGCGCGGCGGCAATCCCCTGCTGTTTCCGTTTCTCGGCCGCCATTTCGTCGACGGCCAGATCGGCCGCTGGAAGGACGCGCAAGGCACCGTGCGCGATCTGCCCATGCACGGCTTCGCGCGCGACCTGCCGTTCGAGGCCACGGTCGACGAAGCCGCACGCTCGATCAGCATGACGCTGGCTGACAGCGACGCGACGCGCACCGGCTATCCGTTCAGCTTCCGTTTCGAGGCGAAGTACACGCTCGTCGACGCGCACACGCTCGACGTCGACTTCATCACGACCAACACGGGCACGGCGGGCAGCGAGCCGCTGCCGTACTACGCGGGCCATCATTTCTACTTCACGCTGCCGCACCCGCAACGCGGCGAAACGGTGCTCGAACTGCCGCGCACGGTGCGCCGCCATCAATTGCCGGACGGCGCGATCAGCGAGGGCGAAGCAGGCAAGCCGGACTATCGTCTGGACGATCCGGGCATCCTGGATCGCTTCCATTGCCTCGACGGCGCGCCGGATCACCTCGTGCGGATGGTCGCGCTCGGCCTGAACCGCAGCATCACGATCGATCTGCAGCGGCCCAACTCGGTGCCGTGGTACGCCGTCACGACGTGGACGGAAAAGCCCGAATCGGACTTCTTCTGCGTCGAGCCGTGGCTGGGTCTGCCCGATGCGATCCACAACGGCCTGGGCCTGCGCTGGCTCGAAGCGGGCGACACCGAAACAGCGTCGCTGCGCATTATCGTCGGCACGCTGCCCTGAGCGCCGCGTATCGCGCGCGGCACGATCGTCGCGCGGCGCCTCAACCCGAAAACGGGTGCTGCATTGCAAAACCGTTAGAATCTGGCGTTTTGCATCTGCCACGTGATCGGGATCGGCGCGCGGCAGCGTCTTGCGAGGTCCAATGTTGACTACAAAAATCAGACGGCTCGTCTGCGCGGCCATGGTCGCAGCACTGGCCGCATGCGGCTCGGCACCCGTGGGTCCGGGCTACTATCGCGTCGAACGGGGCGACACGCTGTACAAGATCGCGCGCAGCAATCGCACGTCGGTCGATAGCCTGACGCGCTGGAACAAATTGTCGAACCCCGATTCGCTCGAGGTCGGCCAGGTGCTGCGCGTCGCGCCGCCACCCGGCACGGCGACGGCCAGCACGGGCTCGGCGCGCGGCAGCACCTCGGGCAGCGCTTCGGCGGGCGCTTCGGCGAGCGCTTCGTCTGCGTCGCGCAGTGCCGCCGCGGATACGCCTGCGGCGCCCGCGTCGTCGATCTCGCTGATCTGGCCGGCGACGGGCAACGTGGTGCGCGGCTTCGACGGCAACAACTCGAAGGGCATCGATATCGCCAACGCTGCGGGCACGCCCGTGTTCGCAGCGGCGGGCGGCACGGTCGTCTATGCGAGCAACGGCCTGCGCGGCTACGGCAACCTGCTGATCATCAAGCACAACGCCGACTATCTGACCGCGTACGCGCACAATCGCTCGCTGCTCGTGAAGGAAGGCGAGACAGTGCAGCAAGGCCAGAAGATCGCCGAGATGGGCGACTCCGACAACGACCGCGTGATGCTGCACTTCGAGCTGCGTTACGCCGGCCGTTCGATAGATCCGGCGCGCTCGCTCCCGCCGCGCTAAGGCGCTGTCCCGCCGCATCGCGACAGGAACTTGCGGGAACCGATGGGCCGTGTGTGGCTCCATCACAGAGGCAGGCGGGCACGCTCCGTGCCACGTCTGTCGACACCGCGTTCATCCGCGCAACGACACACAGAGGACACTCCGATGAAAAACGCCCTTGCGGCAGTCCGTGCGATGGCGACGAGCCTCGCGATCGCCTCTCTGACGAGCCTTGCAGGCTGCGCCAGTTCCGGTTCGACGACGCTCACCTATCTGCCCAACGGCGAAACGGGCTTCGCGATCAACTGCAGCGGCAGCGATGCGAGCCAGAACTGGGGCGAATGCTACAAGCGCGCGGGCGAGGCATGTGGCGCCTATGGCTACGACGTAGTTTCGAAAGATGTCGATACGGGCGGCACGGCAGGCGGCACGCTTGGCGGCGTGCTCGGCGCCAACGTGAAAAACCGCTCGATGGTGATCCGCTGCAAGCAGTAGCCGGCACTCGCGCGTCGTTTGATTTTTATTGCGTGAGGACAAAAAAATGCCCGGCACGAGGCCGGGCAAACGGGGGTTCGGCGCATATCGGCAAAGGACCGGTTCACCATGCGCCGAGACGAAATCTAGCAACGCCCCTATACCCACGCAATCGATTAATTGTGCAAATAGTGTGACTCGGCGCACGGTTTCAAGACGAACTGAATGGCGCACCCGTCAATTTGCAAGCCGAATCAACGCGCCATTTCGCATTCAATACGCGGCCGGCCCAATAGCGCACTGCCCCGAAACCCACGTCTGACGGGCGTTTCGGAAGATCCCGAAAGGATTGTGCGTGAATTGTTCTGCACTGCGATATTCGTCGATTTCACGCATTTCGCTTCGCTTCCCGCAATAGCGGGACTTGGTGCGCCAACGCACCCTTCCGTTGCGATTCCTGCCGTGGATTCCTCAGATTTAACGAATTAGCCAACTTCCGTTTAACGTATTCATATGCGGGCGGATACGGCGATTAAAGCGCGTGACGTGAAGGCATTTAGCGGCGTATTCGCACCGCAAGGCATAGGCGAGCGAAGTCGCGAGGTGTCGCCTATGGTTTGGTTTATAGTTACGCCCGCCCGTGCCGGCGCACGCCGCCGCACGCCCCCACGCACGAATGCCATGCTGCCTGCTAACACCATGACCTCCCCCGACACCCCACAAAGCCCGCTCTACGAGAAACTGCTCGGTGAAACCGCGAAGATCGGATGGACGGAACTCGAACACTTCTTTGCGCGCGGCATGCTGCTGCGCGTCGCGCGTGATCTCGATCTGGTGAGCGTCGCCGAGGCGATCGCCAACGACGATACGCCGCAGGTCACGCAATGGCTGTCGGCGGGACTGGTCGAGCGCGTGCAGGCGGAGACGGCTGCCGACTTCGCCGCGCGTGACCCCGAACTATGGGCCGTCGTCGTGTCGCCGTGGGTCTGCGTGCAGGAACGCGGTTGAACGATCGCGCCGACGATAGCGTCGCATCAGACCCACCGCACGTGCCCGCCGATGCCGTGCCCACGCGCTGGCATCGGCGCGTGCTGACGCTCGCGTTCCCCATCGTCCTCGCCAACCTGACGCAGCCGATACTCGGCGCCGTCGACACCGCCGTCGCCGGGCATCTCGACAGCGCGTCGTATCTCGGCGGCGTGGCGCTTGGCGGCCTGTTCTTCAACTTCGTGTTCTGGGGCTTCGGCTTTCTGCGCATGGGCACGACAGGGCTCGTCGCGCAGTCGTTCGGCGCGAACGATCAGGCCGGCCTGCGTATGAACATCGTGCGCGCGATGTTGCTCGCGTTTGCGATCGGCGCTGTCATCCTGGCACTGCAGGTTCCGTTGATCGATTTCGCGGTGCGCGCGATCGGCGGCAGCGACGACGTTCAGCGGCACGCGCGCGCCTACTGTCACGCGCGTATCTGGGCCGCGCCGCTCGCGCTCGGCAACTATGTCGTACTGGGCTGGCTACTTGGTACGCAACGCGTGCGCGTCGCGCTTGCCACCCAGGTGTTCATCAACACGGCGAACATCGTCGCCGTGCTGCTGTATGTGTATGCGTTCGACTGGGGCGTGGCGGGCATCGGCGCCGCCACGGCGACGGCCGATGCGCTTGGCTTCGTGTTCGGCGCCGTGCTGCTCTGGCAGATGCGTCCACGCGGGCTGCCGGCGCTCGAGCGCGCCGCGCTGTTCGATCCCGTCGCCCTCCGGCGCATGGTGACCATCAACCGCGACATCTTCGTGCGGACCATGTGCCTGCTAGGCGCGTTCGGCTGGTTCGCGCATCTCGGCGCGAAACAGGGCGACGCAACGCTGGCCGCGAACGCGCTGCTCCTCAACTTCCAGACGTTCATGGGCTATGGGCTCGACGGCTTCGCGCATGCGGCTGAAGCGCTCGTCGGCGCGGCCATCGGCGCGCGCAACCGCGACGCGTTCCGCCAGGCCGTCAAGGTGACGCTGCTGTGGTCGGCGCTCGGCGCGCTGGCGTTCTCGCTCGTCTACTGGACGGCGGGCGCGTGGATCATCGAGCGGCTCACCGATCAGACCGTGGTGCGGGCAGCGGCGGAAGCCTTTCTGCCGTGGACCGTACTGTCGCCAATCGTATCCGTGTGGGGCTTTCTGCTCGATGGCGTGTTCATCGGCGCGACGCGCACGCGCGATCTGATGACATCGATGGTCGTGTCGCTCAGCGTGTTCCTCGCGGCTTCGTGGGCGCTCGCCGGCACGCACGGCAATCACGGACTGTGGGCGGCGCTGATGATCTTCATGGCCGCGCGCGGCCTCACGCTGCTTCGCCTGTTGCCGCGTCTTGCGCGCGATGTCGGGACTGAGTTGTCGGCGAGCCGCGCGTAGGTGCGTGTCGAAGAGCGCGCCCAGCCGTACGCTTATTTTGGCGCGTCGGGCGCGTCGATCATCGAAGGCGGACGGGTGTCGGTCGGCACGCCGTGGTAGTCCGCCGGGTCTTTCGGTGGCACGTGATGGTGAACGCTCGGATCGTCGGCACACGCCGACAGGGCGAACAGCGAAAACAGCGATGCAGCCAGCAGGAAGCGCTTCATAAACTTTTAGGACAAGGTGTGAGCATCGACGGATGACGTCGCGGGCCACGAGTCTAACCGCAAAGCGCGATGCGCGCCGCCGAACCTGGATATCCACCGCATTGCGCGATCTTGCAGCGCCTGTTCTACTATGTACACAGGGTCGTTTTCGTCGAAGGAGGCCGCCATGGATGCCGAATCGATCGCAGGTCTGGTTGGACTCGCCATAGGGTTGCTGGTGCTTGTCGTGCTGTCGGTGTTCGAGTCGCGCACCTATCGGCGCGAGCATCATGGAGAAGGCATGATGCATCACTGGCTTACCGAGCATCACGTCCTGGACAGAATGCGCCGCAGACACTGAAGCGGGATGCGCCGCGCCTGCGGCGCTATCCTTTGACCGCCTGAATTTTCGTCCAACTCGCGCGCCGGTTCTGGTCTCGACGCGCGACGTCTTCACTTGCGCGTCCGGATTCCCCGGGCACGCGCTCTCTCCTGCCCCGTTTCCCTGCCCGCACCGCCGCCTCATGTCAGGCACATGGCTTGCTGATCCGTAAGGCATAGAACGCGCATTCCGCGCGCTCGACACTCCGGCCGCCAGTGCGCGCACGGTTGCTGCCTGTACGCGCCTACGTGGTCTCCATTTGTGGCCCGGCCATATAAGGAGAGATAACATGACCCTCGGAACCATTCTGCTGATCGTGGTGATCCTGCTTTTGATCGGCGCCCTTCCAAGCTGGCCGTACAGCCGCGAATGGGGCTATCGCCCGACCGGGCTCGTCGGCATTGTGCTGATCGTGGTGATTGTGCTGCTGCTGATGGGTCAGTTATGACTTTTGTGACGCGAGGGTTTGACTTGTCGACCTCAATGCAGATAGAATCGCTGGCTCGCGTCGGAGCGTAGCGCAGCCTGGTAGCGCATCTGATTTGGGATCAGAGGGTCGTAGGTTCGAATCCTATCGCTCCGACCAACGAAATCAAGGGGTTAGCTTGCGCTAACCCCTTTTTCGTTACGACATCCGAACTGCATTGCTACCCCTTTGCTACCATCTGAAACGATTTCCATTGAGGAACCGTGAACGATGGCCGCCCGCACCCTCCCCGAAAAAGACCGTCTTTTCGCCGTCCGCGCAGACTGGCGTGACGAAAGTCAATACCCCCGCCCCGATCTGCTGGACCCGTCCATATGGTCATGGGAACTTCTGCGACGAAGCAACGAGTATGCGCATGGATACGACATGCTGCAGTCAGCGTACGCAGACGTACCTGCGATCCCTTTCCCCCTAGATTCCCTCCTGCATTACGTCTGCGACCCCGCCCCGAACGAGCAGGATGTCAATTACAAGACCTACAGCACACGCCATCCGCGACACTTCGTCTATCCTCTCAAGGATTACGTTCGGAAAGAATGGGGAATCAGCATTCTTGTCAATCCGATCGACAGCGCCAGCAAGCTGATCGAACCGTCCCGAATCCACGACAAGAACAACAAGCTCGCCTGGCTATTCACATGCAATACGGTCGAAGCCATCAATGCGCCCACAACCGTGCTCGTAAACGAGCACGGACTCTCAAAAACCGCAGCAGCCACCGGGCCGCACGAGGTTCTGTTCCGGATGAACGTGACCGGAAACCTTGACGAGCAGATCGAGTCGTTGCGCCGACAGATTTCCAGCTATTTCGAAGGTGGCACGCGCAACGGCGCTCTACTCTTCACGGAATACATCGACGTTTCGAATAGCCCGACTGCTCAGTATTCGCAGGAACTTCAGCGACCCATCGACGTCTACGACGTCCCATCCTCTCGCGCGCCAGGCATTACCGTATCCAATACGTTATGGAAATGGGCACCCGTGCGATTGAAATCGCTCCACTACGCACTGCGCATGGCCGACGCGATAGCTTCGCTGGAGCAAGGCACATTCGTTCGTCAACTCGAAGAGCGAGGCGTTACGTCTCAGCACGCTCTCCTCATCACCAAGATAAGTGACGAGTCACAGAACTTTCCGTACTTCGACCTTTATGAACCGATGAGCCGTGTGCTTGCCGAATACTTCCATCTGCATCCCCTCACGGACGAAGCCCGTGATGCCGACGCAAAGACGATCTTGCGATGGCTGGAAATGGCCCACACGCTGGTCACGGAAGGAGAGTACCTACAGGTGGCACGAACCAACGCTCGTACGCCTGAAGTGTGAACAAGCCTAACCAGCCAGCTCACTCAGGAATTTTCTCCCTCCCCCCAGATTTCTGGAGCCGGCATCTTCATCTCGATAGATTGGTCACGTTCACTCAACTTCAACAGGAGCCGAACGTGACCAAAGAAACCATTCCAACCTCTCCAATACAGCGCGCTCTGCTCAACGATTTCCTCGATGACCGCGCACTTGCCGAACTGCTGAACATCTCCGAGAAAACGCCTGCCCAATGGCGCTTCACCGGCAAATTTTCTGAAGAACTGCCGTTCTACAAGTTCGGCCGCTGCGTGCGCTACCGCCGCGAAGATGTCGAGGCATTCATCGAGAAGATGCGTGTCGGCGGTGTCAATATGATGGAGCGCGAATAATGTCAACGTCCCGCCCCCTTCCAAACACCAGTCGCGAACGCAAGCTTGTCCGCCGGACGTCCTCACGCTCACCTGGAACGCCCGTTCGCATTGCCGACGCCATGCGCGAGGTCATTAAGCCGGTGAATCCAGGCGTCATGCCTGTGCTGCTTCTCGACCCCTCGCTGGCACTACACGCACGCGGCGCCGTTGAAGTATCGATGCTTGCCGGAAAAAAGATCGCCGACCTGCCCATGCCGTGTATCACGGCATTGAAAGCGCTGTACGGAAACGGATCGCGCGATGCCGACTTCGCGCAGATGATTGCTCGCACGGACGGCCGTCCGGCGACCATCACTGAGCGACTGCATGTTCTGACGCTGGCCGACTGTCGCAACATTAATGCGCTTTCGGACGAAGGCATTCACATCATGCTTTCGCAGGTCGGCGAAAAAGAATGCGTCACTGCACAGCAATCGGTCAACAGCGAGCCAAATCCCGACATCGTTGACGCACTCGTTCGTCTCGATGCGGGAGCGCGCGAGAAAGATGCCGTGGTCATGCTGTTTCTGCACTGTGCCAGCGGCCTCGACGCCCTATGGCTTCAGGAATACTGCCATGAACTCATCGTGGTCGACCGCTGCGAGCCTGGACCCGGCGCATCCATCGCGTTTTCCATCGCGGCAATGTCGCTGCACAACCAGCATGCCGACGGCATCGGCAAGATCATGTGCGAAGTTTTCCCGCAGCGTTCCCGATGGTCGCGGCGCTACACAACATTCATCGCAGCGTCGGCGCAGGACCGAGCAATGTGGCACATGCGCCAAGAAGGCGATAGTCTCAAAGACATCGCCGCGTTGATGGACATGCACAAGACGACCGCGATGCGTCGGCTCAATGACCTACTGCTTTCACCGGGGCTCGAAGTCAAACTGCCGGACGGATGGCGTGACCAGTGGCTGCCGTTCCTTGGGCTGGACGTCGATGATGAAGACGCCGATGACGACGAGGACTCCGGCGATGCGGAAGACGAGCATCAGACTCCGGGCGAAGCGTCGGCAGACGGGGACGAAGATTGGGACGAGCCCGACCACCCGTCCGGGAAACGCAAAATCCGCTTCTAGTTGCATACGTTGCTCAGGTTGCGCGCCCTCGGTTTCATACACACCTCATGCAACCAACGCAACACGCGCAACGCGGTAGACGCCCAATCCTGTAAAGCCAGACATGTGGCATAGCGCGCCCGGAATGCTCACATGCGCTCGCCCACTTTCATCCATCAACCTGACGACATCTGCACCCGATTTCGCCGGGTGCAGCGTCGAGCATTGGACTGAACCTATGCCTTCACCGTCACGCAGCCGCCTTCCGCGCGACATCCAGAATGCGCTGGAACTCATCGACCATGCTGGCGCGGCGATCGACCGGCTAAAGTTTTCGATTGACCATCCCGAACCGAACCTGCCCGCGCCGCTCATGAAACATCGCATCCCTCTCGAAGTAGCGCGAAACGGTGCGCGCAAGTATCACCCGGTCTGGCAATCGAAATTCGACCTTCTCCAGCCGACCATCGGGCAGCTGCGCGCGTACGTCAACGCCATCGGCCCACGCTATCGCGTCGCCCTCAACGAAATCGAACTCAATCTCGACTGGATGACCGGCACCGCCGAAGCGGCCATGCAGTTGCGCGATTTCGTGCTCGCCCGACTGCTCGTTCCGCACCTACGTGATCCGGTCAACGTCTTCAATCAGACCGTGTATTTTGGCCCGCGCGCCGACGGCAACGGCCACAAGCGCCCGCAGAATTTCGTCACCTACGCAGACAAACCCAGCAAGCTGAACGGCCAGCCATGCTGCCATCTCGAATGGCGCTTCTGCGGACCCGCCGCGCTCGGCGATATCGGACTCTTTTCGCTGGATGATTGCATCGCATTCGATCACCGCGGTTTCTGGGCGGAGCGTTTGCGTCTGTTTGCGTTGCCCTCGAAAGCTGATATCGGCAGATGGCTGAACGCGGACAACCTTGGCGTCTCGCCAACCGCTCTAACGAAACGTGCTGACCGGTTTCTCGATCCGTATCGCCAAGATGGCGGGTTCATCCTGCACAACTGCCGCATCGAACACCGTGACATCGACGCGATTCTGAAGCCTGTCGACAACACGCTGTTTCTGCCGCAGGGGTGATATTCATGGAGCGATGATAGATACATAAAACATTTTTCCTTCTTCATCCCCTTCCCTCCCTTCCCATTAACCAATTATCTGCACACGTCATGGCGTTTTTTGCATTTTCCGCCTCTCCCTGCGTCTTATTTTCCGCTTCAATTCTGCAACCTGCGATAGCAGTACCGGGATTTCGGCAAGATAAACACGACGCTCATCAGGCACAGCAATGCACCGCACGCTACGTCCGTGCGCAGGCAATATCTGGTATCTGGCAATGAACAGTTTCCAGCCAACCGGGGAGCAGTACGCGGTCATCCGCACGACGCAGCCGCGCGTCATCGTTTCAGCGTGTGCCGGTAGCGGCAAGACGCAAACTTTGTGTGCGCGTATCCGTCGTCTGCTTGACCGAGGCGTGCTGCCCGCACAAATTCTCGTTCTGTCCTTTTCGAATCATGCCGTTCGTGTACTGCGGGAGCGAATCCGGAATGAAGGCATCGCGGTCATGACGTTTCACGCCTTCGGGCAGGAAATTGTCCGCGCTCATGCTGCGCAGCGGGGCCAGCGCGCGCCGTCATTTCCCGATCCGAAGGACAGGGACGTGCTCCTGAAATCTGCTATTGATGGGTGTCCGAAAGCCTGTGCGTTTGTGTTCAGAATGACGGGCATCCGGTTGCGTAACAGCAAGGCGCGTGCGCAGCTTGCTGCCTTCTTCGATCGGGTTCAGGGTAACGATGAACTCGCCCGCTCTCTCGTGGATGATCCCGGCTCGGGCTTTTCGTCCTACAGGCCAGTGCTGAAAGCGTTGCGCGCCGTCCGCCTTCGTTACGAACGGGCACTGGATAGCAGCGGCAGCATCGATTACGCGGGCATGCTGCGTCGGGGATGCGAACTGCTGCGAACAGGAAACTTTCAGTTGCCGTACCGTCACGTGCTCATCGATGAAGCGCAGGACATGAGCGGGGAACAGGCGCAGCTGCTTGCCGCACTTGTGCAGCGTGTTCCCAATGTGATGGCGTTTGGCGACGAACAGCAGGCCATTTTTGGCTTCATGGGCGCCCGCTTTCGCCATCTGCAGCAAGCGCTATCTGACGCGGTGACGTTGTCGCTGTCGCGTTCGTTTCGCCTCACGCACGAGACGGCCGCGCTCGCGAACGCCATTGTTGGCATCAAGGGACATCGTGTCGTCGGCTGCGGGTCGGGGAAGAAGCCGCTGCTGTATCGCTACCGGACTGCCGGCGAACAGGAAGATGCTGTCATTCGTCTCATTGGGGATTTGAAGCGGCAAGGCGTCGCCGGAGATCGTATCGCGATCCTCGCCCGCACTGGCATGCAGCTGCGCCATGTGGAAATGGCATTGCGTGCTGCCGGTCATGAAACGGAGCCGACGTACAAGGAGCGCATGCCAGAGCACACCTACCGGTTTCTGCATCTGCTCGCGTTCGTCGAGAAATGGAAGTGGGCCATCGAGTCGCCCTGCCGCAAGCGCCGGATCGAGAAGCGGCTGTGCGAAGTGACGGGTGTTTCACCCGATGCGGTGACAAAGACGGTGCTCGAACATTGCCGCCGCATGCTCACGGTTGCGGTTCGCGCTTCCTCGCCCGGCAGCCGGTACGTGGCCGCGCGCCGCGTTTATGCAAGGCTCGTAGTTGCTGCGGGCGCAGCACGTTCGGCGGTCGCCACGGAACTGGAGCGCTGGGAAGCGATCAGCCGCGAATTCGGGAAAGTGGATGCCCTGCGCGCGCATATTGCCGGACTGGATGCGCAGCCAAAGATCGTTACGTCGACCATTCACGGCGCGAAAGGCAGCGAATGGGATCACGTGATCGTGCTCGGCGTGACGGAGGGTTCGCTGCCGCTCCACTATGCAATCGGATCAGGCCATGTCGACGAGGAACAGCGGCTCTTTTATGTCGCGGTGACGCGGGCACGTGATCGCGTGTATCTGTTCCACGCGCCGTACCATCATGTGCTGTCCGGTCGGAAGTTCTCCGCCCCTTCGCGGTTCCTGACAGACAGAGTCACTGCAACGTTCACGGGTGCGCCATTACCTCGCCGGCCTGGCATCCCGGTCATACGTGCCGCGTAGCGCAGGAATGCGCCTTCACAACGTCAGCACTTACGGGCGCGCGACCGGGACTCAATTGCATCATGAGAAACGTTGCGGTCTTCCGGTCCAATAGTTATCGCAAGAATCTGGTTACTCTTTTTGCATCAATCCGCAGTACCGCGTGACCTCGTCGAGACGCTTAATCACTTCGGCGACAGGATCATGCCGGATCGTATCAAGACTCTTTGCGATCTCTTGCCGATTGGCGGCGAACATTTGCTTGACGAACTCTGGCATGACGTTCGATTCGGCAATTGCTTCGTCCAGTTCCGCCATATCGAATGGAATTCCCCTCAGCGGCGCGACGTTTTCCGTCCGCGACAATATCTCACGCAACATCTGGCAAAAATCCTGGGAGAATTCCAGGCATAGGGTACGAATGTCTTCGGTTGGCGCCGCGATCTCGATGATCTGTTCCCGATCGCCTAATCGAACAATTCTTGCTGGTACAAAGTAGCGCCCGTCGACCCACGCACTAACAACAGGATGTCCATCATGGGTGGTTGCGTTGCGCGCATTACGCATGAAAGCGCCGTGGCGAAGCTGCTCGATCTGTGACCACGGCAATTGCTCCCCGGTCACTGTCTTGGCAGCATCCTTCAGCGTTTGGATAGTGTTCGCAAACGCCGAAAATCCAAAGACCACAGCCTCACTGTTTTCGCTGGGAACATGTAGCCCGCTGGAAGACAGTCGAAGCGACTGGTCGCAGGCGACCACTATAGCGGTTAGGTGGTAATGAAGTTCCTTGATTTTTCCGCCAAAGTGATTCGCTACCCAGCGGCGGTGACGCTCAGAGAATGCTTGCATGAAATCTTCGTCCACGTTGACATAGATTGCGTTCCGAGCCCGTCACGCCAGCGAATCCTCGTTAGACATGAGCAAGTCGTCCCACTTCGGACCCATAGCGTGGCGCAGAGCACTAGCCTGCGGTCCAACGAGCCGCCACGGCATTTACTGCGCCAATAGCCTTCCTGAAGCCGTCGACCGTAGCCACAGGGAAGTCAGCAATCTGTTTGTCGGCCAAGTCCTTCATGATGCGCTTGGCGACGCGTCCTTTATTGAAGGCAACGCCGAGTTCTGCAAACTGCGCAGTCAGTCTGTCAACAATGGAACCACCCAAATTTTCCCGCAACTTCAACGATTGGCCGCGTAGTTCCTTCGAGTATGCAGCAGTTGTATGTTCGAGGTAGTAGGCGGGGTCAAAAAGATCCTCGATTGCAAAAGTACCCTTGACGCCGACGACTACACCAAGCATGAGCACATCGCTGTCGGAGAGAAGCCAGTTATGGACCAACTGCTTTTGCGCTTTTATTCCTTCCTCGTCGGAGTCAAGCAATGCTGCAACTCTTAACTCTTGCCCACTCAGCAATGTCGCAAGATATGCGACTTTTGACGCGCCGCCAGCCGGCGTCACCACAAGGTCCTCGCTCAAGCCAGGTTCGCCCGCGTCCTTCAAAAGCGTAGACATAGTGCTCAGAAACCAGAAATCGGTAACGCCTTCAACTACCAGATTCTTCTGCCCGATAAACAACGACTGCGCCCAGGAAAGCCCAAGTGCCGCCTGAAGAGTGAAACGTGCGTCCTTGTCTGCGGTCGCCCATTCGGCATGAACCTTCGTCCCTTCGCCTGGTCGCTCCTCGGCGACCCAGATATTGTCGAGCCGATTCATGTCAATCATGAAGGGCAAATGGGTCGTATAGATCAACTGGTTCTGTCGCGCATACGCTTTCAGTCGCGCCAACAGATCGCGCTGCGCTGCGGCGTGCAGGTGCAATCCCGGTTCGTCGAGCAGGATGACTGCGTTCTTGAAATCGCCGTTGGTCTCGTACATGAACTTCATGTCGAACGAGAAGAACCACTGGAAGCCCTTCGATCGCTCTTCTAACGGCACGAGCGCCTTTGCCGACTCGTCCTTCACAAACGTCACGAAGTGGTATCCGTCGACGTTGAACTGTACCTCGTACTTCTTCTGGGACCAGCGCGCGGCGATTTCGTTTGTTAGCGTTTGGCTCGCGTCGTTCATGTCCAGCATGCGTTGTTCGCGATCAGGTAACGCCCCTTTAGCCACCTCTTCGTCGAGACTTAGGCCGGCCATCTCCAGTATCGTGATGATGGTTCGATCGTCATCCCGCAGTTGGTTCGAGTCTTTGCGCTGCTTGAGTTGATCGAGATGAGCAGTACCCTTGAAGGCAAGCCAGTCATCCATGTATATGAAGGTGGGAATCCAAGTTTGTGCCAGTTGCCACGCCTCTTCTGAGGGCGATACAGCCATCTTCGCCAGGATGCCATCGCAATCTGCACCAACCGATTGAGCCAGTGCGGCGTCCGCCTTAAGCGTTGCGGCTTCTACCAGTTGACCTTTCACTTCTGGAATCAAAGCCCTGGCTGCACTTCCATCGGCGGCATCCAGCTTGGCCGCTGTAGAGGCGAGAACCGCCGACATTGCCTCAACAACTTCTGCCGGCTTGCCGAGCACCCGTGCTGAAACTGCCGCATGTAGCAAATGCTTTGCCGAAATACCATTTCGCTCAACCGGAATCGCGTGCGGCTCCCATCTGGACGCGAATTTCCCGTCGTAAGTCCGTCCGATTTCGATGCGCAGCAAACCAGCGCACTGGGGGTCAATGCCAGCAAGTTGTGCCTTCTCGGCATCTGTGAAGTCGAAGCGCGTTGTAACAACTTCGAAGCTCGGCGAACGATCCTTCCGCTTGCCGCGAGGCCACTCCCGGTCGAGACTGTACGGTTCCGCATTGAACGGCTTAAACTTCCACAGCGCCTTCAGCAGAGACGTCTTCCCTGACTCATTCTTGCCTACGATGACCGCGATATCGTCGATCTTCACCCAGCCTGAATCCGTGATGCTTCGATAGTTCTGGACACGAAATTCTGTCAGCTTCATCTGATCCTCTTCAGATTATTGTTCGTTGCCGTTGCCCGAATCTGGTCAATTGCAGAATTCCCCTTTCACAGAATGACTGGATTGTGAAGGCAACTACGTTCGTCAAGTTCCATCAAAACATATCATTCAACCACTGTCGGCGTTCACGCGAGCCCAGGAATGTTGTGAACAAGGTAGTAGAAGCGCCCGGTCGCCAAAAGCGTACCAAACGTGAACATGGCGACTACAAACACCGCGCCACCCCTCCCGGCGAACGGTTCGGTCCGGAGGGCCAACGAAAGCCAAATTCCTGCGCCGCCATCACGTGCGTTCGAAAGAGAAACATAGTACGCAAGTCGGAGTAAGGCGATGACGGCACATGCGATAACGCAGACAAACGCCATCATGTCGAACATCATCCACTGGACGTATTCGCTACCCACAGACTTTGTGAACCGGACGGCCGCCCGGACCAGCATGCCAAAGCTGACCGGTTGATCCGCCAGCAGCTCCTGTGCAAATGCTACAACGTCCGGTCGAATTGCCTGCTGCGCCTGCAGGGTCAACCAGAAGCACCCAAGCGAGACCGTTGCGGGGAAAACCGCTTGCATCCACCACTCCCGGGTGTTAAATCGGCCCGTCACGCACGCGAGCACGGCAGCCGTAAGCGAACACATTGCGATCGCCGTAGTAACGAAGTACAGCGTACCAGCGAGCTGTGGAAGATAGGCCGCGAACATAACCAATGCCACCGCGAGCAGAACGAGTCCGAAGAAGGCGACTGGGAGAGACGTGTCACCGCCCGTCCCCGTACCGCTATGGTGATAGTGGTGGTGATCGACTATGCTTTTTTGTTCCCGCCTCTCGCGATGCTGATCAAGCTGATGCCTGGCGTCCTGCAGTGAATGGCCCCGGTTTTCCGGACCGGGACGCTTTCCCAGTGAGTTAAGGATTGCCCCGAGTATCAGACCCACGAGCGGGCCACCCAGATAGGCTTCGAAGTGGGAATTTCCGAGCACATCCAACAGCTGATCCAACATGCAACGAGCCTTTATTATTTGATTAGCGTAATACCGTACGAAACCGTCAGGCAGCGGTCCGGTTGCCCGAGCGATAGCCTTTGTTACTACAAGGCTGCCAATATTACCTCATGGTTAGATGGCTTATTGCACTTGGGGAAGCATTCCGAGACGGCCAAGTAACTGTTGCTCGGTCGCGCCTTTGTTCTTGCAGTCGACGATGAGGCCGCCTATCCCGAGTTTCGGATTCGCGCCGTGGCATGGCGGCGGGACCGATCCGGCTGCCACTGCTTCCTGCTGTCGCTGTTCGGCGTCCCGGCGAGCGCTTTCCCGGAACTGCGCCTGATCCTGGGCATCCATCTCGGCGTTGGCTCGCTGTGCGAGCTTGACGTCGCGCTTGCAATTTCGCCTGTGCTTGCGCTCGGGCGTTGGCCGACAGTTGATCACTGTATGCCTTTTCCTGCGCCCGCCCCTCAAGTTCCGACATGAGGATGCCGTTCATTGATACTTATCTTGTCGCTACAAGGAATGTAATGGATATTCGACAGAGTTCTGAGAGAGTGGCTGACGTACCAGCCAAGGTCGCTCCGACCCGTTCAGCTTTGGAAGTACACTCGACTTTTGAGCGGTTCATCGACTTGGCGTCCAAGCTTGCTGCGCTCGGCGCGAAAGTAGGAGTTTTCATCGGGGGCCTGTGCTTCGGTATTTACTGCGTGCGTATCGGCTACTTTCCCTCTGATGTATCGATCGGTGACGGCTTTCTATTCCTTGTGATGGCCTGCTCTTTTGGGATGCTCTATCTGGTGCTCGTGGCATCACTCGTTGGTCTTGGTATTGTCGCTTCCCCGGGTTTGCGGCCGATTTTCAAGTGGATCGGGCATGCGATTAGCAAATGGAAGTCTCGCCAAGGTCTAGGCTCGCACACGTTCAACAGAACGGCGGCCGTCAACGAGTGGGCAGGGTTCGACAGCAGTGCGATCCCATTTGCAATTGTGGGTGTTCTGTTTATCTGGGGATTCGCCCGTATAAACGTTGCCGCGTTGTGGACCTTGCCTTTGTCTGCGGTGTCTCTCTATGTGCTCTACAGTGTCTACTGGAACAACGATCGAAAACTCACGGCAATCGTAAAGCGTCGGACCTCGCCTATTGTGCAAGCACACGAATCGGCTCTGGTCGAAGACATCGAGAGGCTTCGTAGGATCAGAAATCAAGCAATCTTCTTTATGCTTGCGACACCAATGCTCGTCACTGGCGTGATGAGTTCAGTTCTCGATGGTGCGATGCGCGCAGTAAATCTCCGGCAGGACCATGCCATAGTTTATTTGGCACCACCGTATAGCAATCTGCTTCCCACCTATCCTATGTCCAACGCCATGAAAGGTTACGCCGAAATCAAAGATGCCACGGTTCTCTTGCATGGTATTGGAAAGAACACAGTCCTTTCCGCGAAACTCGACCGGGAGACGCGCGAACTTGTGGTACCCGACGACAAGCTGATTATTTCCAGAAAGTAGTATCGTTGTTCGCGCCGCGGTATAACGTATCCACGACGCGATTGGACGAGGTTTCGCAAGCGTGCGCCGCTCTTCCCGCAGCGGCAGCGATATCCCAAATCACATGATCGAGCGCGTACCGTTCTTGCGGAATCTCGTACGTCAGTTTGGCACCGAGCTGCGCTTCTCGCTTCCCCTGCAAAGAGTTTGCCGCGAAGCAAGTTGCATTGGGGACGCGGATTGCCCTCTGGGCGAAGTGGCACCGTACAGCGCCCCTTCGCCGTTGGTTGCAACAAGGTTTTACCACGCAGGGCGAGCGCAAGTAGTTCCGCGCTCAAAGCAACGCCCGTAGTAATCCAAGATCGCCTTGCCCTTTTTAGGATCGGTGATGTTGTCCTCGTATATATCCTGGATCATCGCCGCCAGGTAAGCTTGTGGCTGCGTCGGCAACCCTTGAATCGTGCCGAACGCCTGTTGCTCCGTGAACCCTTTATTCCTGCAGCGGATAAACTTCTCAGCCACGTTGAACTTGTCATTATCTAGGTCGGGGCATAGCGCACGAACTTTTGCGGCGTCATCGGCTTGTCGCTGTGCTTGCTCGCGCGCACGCTTTTGCTGCGCTTCTGCCCGTCTCTCATCCTCCGGATCAGGCGGACAATTTGTCGAGCACGCCGGATGTCGCTTCATATATTCGACCTGCTGGTCGTGCTGTTGCTGCAACATCTGCTGATGCGCGTCTTGCGGAGACTGCGGCTGATTTGCCGCGCTTAACGCAGACTTGGCAGATTGAATTGCGCTAAAGACTGAGCTTGTTTGCGCATGTGCTGCGGATGTCGCGATAGCGAGAGCGACGACAGAGAAATGTACAAGCTTCATAACTGCGTTATCCCGTAGGTGATTGAATATCGATTCGTATGAGAGGCTGCTACCAACATAGGTAGGGTCATCAGACGCTGGTTACGTTCATAACTGCTCCTTTGCAATTGCCGCTTTGTTCGGCTACAAGCGCGTTTACGCGCGAGTGTAGCGTATACAAGTCGTTTGGATTTGTTTATCCCGTGGTGAATAAGTAGTCAGCCGGGCATTCTTGGGGCATGACTTCCAGAATGACAATCAAGGACAAGCGCAATCCTGTAGCGACCGCCATCGGCAGGCGGATCAAGGTTTGTCGTGTCGAGGCCGATCTAACCCAGGAGCAACTTGCCCATGACGCGCTCATTGACCGGTCCTATGTCAGCGCGATCGAGCGGGGCGTTGGCAACCCCTCGATAGAGACGCTTGCAAACCTCTGCTACATCATGGGAATTACGCTTTCGAAGTTGTTTGAACCACTGGACATCTCGCTCAAACCCACCGGTGATCGCCGCGCGAGTCCGGGGAGGAGGTAGCTTCCCCTGCTAGTCCGGATTCCTCGTTCCCCCACCCATCACGGCCGCACGGAAGATTGAATCTGCCCCTGTGACCACGGCCGCGCCGGTCAACCTCGAGGCTACGGTCGGTTAGCCGTGCTCTTGGGCAACGCGGTCCGGCGTAGAGAAATCGCCCCGTCCAGCGAGACGCGGTACTGACAATATGCGGTCACGTATAAGCCGTCAGTCTGGCGCTTAGCAGCACGCGAGAACTCCATCCGAGCATTAGCAGGTCCGAGGCCCGGGTGCTGTTCATATGAGTCGGTGATAAGTAGTGACGTGGGTACAAAGCTCCGACCGTCCATCCGTCCGGACAAGCCGACTGCAAGAACAGCGTGAAGACTTCGCGGACGGTTGACTGGCGCGAAACTTAGTATGACCGGTCGCTGCCGCTGCAGGGCGTCAACCGCAAACCGCAGCACATCGTGATGCTTGCCCTCGGAGTGTTCGATCCCGACCGGAAACTGCAACTCTTCCATGCGCCGCACCAACTCAACGAAGCTGATGCCCTGTGCGTATGTATCCCTCAGTGCTATCCATAGGCGTCTGGAATTCGGCTCGGCCCGTTTTGCCATGATGCGCCCAGGATCGGAGATTAGCCCCAGCACGGTGAGCGCCGCAGCCGCTGCGTGAGTCGCGCACCCACCCGCGACCGCGCCTTGAGAAACGAAGAGTTTTGGATCGGCAAACAGCAGTTTCTGCACGATGATCTCCCCCATTCTAGTAATCGCTGGGCAGCAGAATTGTCGTCGAACTACGGTCAGCTTCCGTGATCACCCAGACTTTTTCGTTAGCGGGGCCAAGCTCGTAAGCGCTCAGGATGCGTGTGCCATCGAGCACTGCCCGGTTATTGGCAGCGCAATCGTATGCATCCAGACAGCCAAAATCGCCGGATCGATGTCGGCCAAGCAACACCCACGGGGTTGTGTCCGTGCGTTGCATAAGCCCAAGCGCGCCTGGCGTGGCGAATGTCCGTCCGAGCGGAAAAAGCGGCGTATGCAAAAGATCCGATTTCATAGGTAGTCCTTAGTTTTGTAGACGAGTGTCATCCCGGACGATGATCCAATGGGCACTCAGTGAAGAAAAGGCACGCCGAAACGCAAGGTTGCAGCGTCGCGTTTCAGGATCGGCAAGGTATTAACCAATGCTCGACGCAATAGATGAGGCAGCCCCGTCAAGACGCGCAGGTAATAGCGAAATTGGAAGCGGGCAGACAAAATCCACTGATTTTTTACCGAAATCGGCCAGAAAACCCGTTTCTTGATCAAATCGTAGCACGAATACACTTTTCATCACAAAAAGCGGCGTGTCGCGACGGGAAGAAATCGGTAATTGTTACCGCTTTACGCGCGAGTCCGAAAAAGGAAGGAAGCGCGGACTGGAAAATACCCCTCCGACCCGTTTTCCGGCCCGTTAGCGCCGTCCGACGATGCCGGGAAGGGTAAGACGTGGGCGTGCAATCTCAACCGCTCCTGCCGCACGCGCTCCAGTCTGGAAGTTTTGTAATATTTGTCGCAGCGCAAAACGGAAACTGCGCGGCCATCTCGGAGCTAAAAATTGACCAGTTTTGCTTAAAAAATAAGCAAAGTGAGCGTTCGAAGGCGATTTCAGGTGGTTGGGAATGCCAAATCTCATAATTCGCAGTGCGAAGCCTGTCTCAGGGTACCGACAGCTTGCCGACAGCGTCGTAACGCAGCCTTTTCCACCGGTTTCACTTCTTGATCGGGGAGGTCGGCACGCGAGGGGCACCAACTCCCACTTCTGACGACCGCAGGCCGTATCTGCAATACATGTCCAAGATGACATTGCCAACTCAGCGTGACATGCCTGCCCTTATATTCGGTTGACAGGCACACGAGCCACCGCGCTCTACAGCGGTCGCTCGCATCTGTTCGATGCACGGGGCGCCGCTCGAAGCGGTCAACGCTTTCGCACTCGAAGGGGTAAGGTATTTGATAGCCAGTCCAGCGGTCCGCCAGGCACCGCCAGCCGAGTTCTTTAGCCCGTTCCCGCAACCGTTCAAATGACGCGCTGCCCGACGGTCTGAGGACGGCGGGCTTATTGCTGGATCGTGGCATTCCTGAACAGATCAGTCGTGAACTGCGCACTGGCTTTTTGCAACGCCAGCCCCTGCAATTGCTGGCGGATCGCGTCCCTGGCCTGCTCAAACGTGGGCACCTGTGTCGGGCGTTTCGCGTCGAGCTTCACGATCACCCGGGTGTTGCCAACGGAAACCGGCTCTGGCGTCACACCACCCACAGGGAGATTTGAAAGCGCCTGCGCTATCGGCAACGGCAATCCACTCGTCTTGCCTTCCATAACCGGCGTTTTGAAACTGACCCAAGGCAGTTCTCCCCCAGCGGCCTTGCTGGGCGCGGTGCTGTACTGGCGCGCAAGCACGTCGAAGGACTTGCCCGCTTTCAGTTCACTGAGTACCGTCGCAGCCGTCATCGCGTCCGCGACGGCGATGATGCGTGGCCGGAACTCGTCCTTGCCGAGCGATGCGACGATCTCGTCGTAGCGCGCTTTCACCTGGGCATCGGTCACGGGCTCGGGACGGATATTGTCTTTCAGATACAACTCGGATTCCGCATTGGCCTTTGCCGCGTTGACGACCTGCTGCACTTCCGGCTTGTTTCCGTAGCCCGCTTTTTCAGCACCCTGCCGGAACAGTTCACGCGCGATCAGTTGTCCTTTGACCGCCTGGCGCAGTTGCGGTGTGTCGGGCTGATGGGTTGTCTGCACGGCAATGCGCACCGCTTCATCGAACTGCGTCTGGGGAATCGCAACACCATTCACGGTCGCGACCGTACTCGTCGGCAGCGAAGCGACGGTCGCCGACGCCAACTGCGCGAACGCCGGCGCCGTGAGGCCCATGCACAGCGCCGACATTGCAACGAAACTTGTCCGGTTCGGAAACTTCATCAGTAGCTCCAGTTCATTGTTCCAAGAATAAGGGTGGACTTGGGTCCAAGCGCAGCAGGCTGAGTCAGCGCGCGTCCAACCAGCAGTTCGCCAGATAGTTGTTGTCGACACCACTGCCATTGCGCGCGCAGCCCGCCGCCCGTGCCGACCAGTGACGGAAAACCCGGGATTGCGATCAGACTCGCCTTTCCTGCATCCAGAAACAGGTATGGCTCTACCCTGCCGTCGTGCCACGCTGGCGTGTTCACCCACGCCAGTTCATTGCGCGTATAGAACCCCCGGTCACCGGCGATCACGCCCGAACGAAAACCGCGAACGTTGTCCATACCACCGAGGAAGAGCTGCTCACTTCCATAGAGCGCGACGTTGACGTATTGCAGTCCAAGGACGCCCCGATACGCAAACTGCGCCGATCCGATCTTCGGGAGTGGCAACGTGTAACTGGCGGTCGCATCGAGCTTGGTGAACTGACCGTGCGCGTCGGCCCGCGCAATGTCGTGTGCGTCGTGGTCCGCTTCCAGCCACGGCAGTCCTTCCGATACGCCTGCATCAAGCGTTACAAACCCTTGCGCATCATTTAGCACGAAGCGATGTAGCCAGTTTCCGCCCACACGCAGCACGGCAATGTGCTGCGGACTCAGATCGAAATCGTTCACTTCCCGGTCTGTGCGCCGCCAGGAAAGTGTCGCGTCGAGATTCAGGGTATTTGCCTGCGACCGGCTCGCCGTATAGTTCCAGCCAAGAATATGACTGAGCGTGCGGCCGTACAGCAGTGCCGTCGTGCCGATCACCTGCTGATATTCGGAGTCAGACAGCGTGTAGCTGAACGTATGGCGACCAAAGGGAATGGCGAACGAGCCAACAAACGCATTGCTCTCCGTGCTGTCGATTACGCTGAGGCTAAGTGATTCCTGGAGTCCGATGAGATTGTCCGCCTCGACGCCCGCCCGATACCGTGTGATACCCGTCGCTTCGCTGCCGTAGTTGTCCACGCCAAGGGTGTAATAGAGGCGGTCGCCGGGACGGTTGTTGATGGCGACAACGGAATCGCCCGGACTCTGTCCTGGCAAAATCTGGACTTCCGCCTGATTGCGACGCAAACGGTTGATCTGCGAAACGCCCTGGTCAACATCGACGAGTCTCAATGCATCGCCGGGCGATGCGGGGAACGCATTTGCATACCCGGCATCGGTCAGCCAGCCGCCCCCCGCTGATGGCTCGTTTTTCTTCAACCGGTGGATCGATTGGCCGTTCACTGTGAACGCCTCGATACGGCCAATCTCGATCGTCACCGTGAGGGTGCCCGACCCAAGATTCTGCGGACCGAGCAGCGCGCGCGTCGTCACATAGCCTGCATCGACGAAAACATCGGTGAGTCTTTTCAGGAGTACATTGATCCGGTTGGTGCCGAGCTTGTGATCTTCAAACGCCGCAGCGATTTCCCGCAAGCGCGCCGGAGACACACCGTCAGGCAGGACGACCGCAGCATCGTGCGGACCTGCGATGACGATGTGATGTACTGAAAACGACGGGCCAGGCTCGGGAATGTCATCGACGGGCGTACCGGGAGAAACATTGAGTGCCGCGCCTGCCCCGGGTGTCTGCAGGGTAACCAACGCTGGCGGCTGGGCAATCTGTCGCTCGCGCGCCCGCTCACGTTGCTCGTCTATCAGTTGCTGGCCTGGGTCTTGAACTGGACGTACTTGCGGAATGATGGGAACCGGTGCGGGTGCCCCGGGCGGTAGCGCCGTTTGTGCAAATACGGATTGGACCGCGATCAGAATACCGAATGCCGCCGTGCCGGGAATACGAGTTCGAAACACCGACATCAGTATCCCAACCACGAAGAGAGCCCGAGGTGCTGACCGATCTGCACCGGCGTGCGCATCGGCGGACGTACCGTTGTGATGCCGCCTGCTGCGGACGTCCCCTTCCCGCCACCAATCGATCCGCCATCAATCACTGCACTGCCGGTGAACGTGACCGAGCCGTTTGCCACGAAGTCGCCGCCGACGTCCATCGCGATAATCTGCGCCCATGTGCTGCCAAAGAACGCCTTGAAGCCCCGGTCCTGATTGATTGCCGAGTAACCTGTCACGCCCTGCGCATAGGTGATGGGAGCGCTGACCTTGATGTCTCCCAATGCGAACACGTTACCGCCAATATTCCGTGCGATGTTGCCTGCGGTTATCGAGAGGTCCTTGCCTGACTGGATCGTGCCGCCATAAGGGGTGACCGTGCTCGATGCACTGGCGTGACAGAAAATCCAGCACCCGCGTGAGTAGCTGGCCTGGCCGGCGAACACAGCCGCATTCGTAAACGTGTCGAGCGCGTTAATCATGATTGAGCCATTGCTCGACTGGATGATGCCGCCCGAGTTCGTCACGTTGGCGCCGGAAATCGAAACGGCGCCGCCGGTCGAAGCGATGTATGCGAGCTGCGAGGGCTGAATCACCGTACCGTAGTCGACGTCGAAACCGCTCGATGTGTGCGTCAGGAGGAGGAAACTTCCGCTCTGATTCGAATACGCAACGGGCGCGCCTGCATTGACACCGCTCGTATGATCGATGATGTTTTGCACGTCCCCTGCGGCAGTGATTGTCACTGTGCCATTGGACAGAACGCGTGCGTTGTCGTTGACGATATTGCCCTTTGCAGTCAGGGTAGCGGCGCCGTTGGCCGAAAAGATGATGCCAAGGTTTGCTGGCGTCGACCGGTTCGTGATATTACCGCCGGCCGTAAGGACTACATCGCCGCCGGTGGATGAACCGCTCGTGGCCACACCACCCGCCTGGATCGCGCTTCCCGTGTTCGTAATGTCGCCGTTTGCTGTCAGCTTTACCGCTCCCGCCGTGGCGCTGAGAGTCGATGCACCAGCGCCGGTATCGGAAAGCGCGATTGAACCTGCGTTGATCGTTGTATTGTTCGCGGCCGACGTCTGCGTATTCTGCAACGATACGTTTCCGCTGGTGGTCACCGAAATATCGTGCTCTGACCGGATCGATGCGCCTGTCGTTGTAATGTCGCCGTTCGAACTGACAATCACATCGCCAGCGCTGCCATAGAGCTTCCCGAGACTGCGAACGCCCGCACCCTGATCTGTGACGATAAGTTGAACCCGGCCTCCGGTGAGCCCACCCGCTGACGTGATGTCGATAGCGAACCCCGATGCAGATGCGTGCGGGTTCGTGGTGGATGCTAGCCAGTCGTGGCTATTATCTGATGGCGAGAAACTCGTGTCCCAGGTCGTCGTGCTGCTGCCGATCGTTGCACGTACACCGCCCACGGATGTCGTGAAATCGTTGGTCACTGGTCCGTTGATGGCCAGTTGCTTCGATACGAGATCGAGATTGACGAGTGTGCCCGACAGCCCACCCGGACCGATCGCGATGGCACCGCCGTTTGTCGTAAGCACGACATTGCGCTGAATCACGCCTGGTGCCAGCGTGATGTCGTTGAAGGTGACCTGCCCTGTCGTAAGGACAACGTGCCCTGTATTCTGGAAGCTGCCGCCGTCTACGGTCACGCCGTTCGGGTTCGCGAGGATGACGTTCGCTCGCGGCCCCAGGACATTGATCGCACCTTGGATCAATGATGGGTTGGTGCTGGTGACTTCATTGACGATGGTCTTTGCATTGACCCCGACGTTGTTGAGATCGGCCCCGGCCTTCGACACATTGAACGACGTGTAGGTGTTGTGCGAGACGCCACCGATAGTTGGTGCAATGTTGACTGTCTGATGACCCGATGCTGAAGTTGATACCGACGTGGCTGTATTGCCATCGTTAACAATTCCAGCTGCGAAGACCGCGTTCGACGCCCCAACGCAAACCAATGCCGAACGTAGCAGCAATACCTTGTAATGCATACGGCAAATCCCCGATACTGAATTGATTTTTTCTAAAGCCTTCTATGGATCGCAAGTGATCCAACTTCCTCCGCCAGCAGAGCATTCGTTGCAGCAGCACCATGTCGAATTGCTTCGAAGCGTGCGTCGTCGCCAACCACAACACGACGTACCACCGACAAATGCGCCTCGTCGAGGAGGTGCGTCGCCGCGATGACACGGAACGCATTGTCCAGTGGTGAGCACCTAACTCTCGGGCGATGGCTAACGACGTGAACCAATCAGCAGGTGTTCAACGTCTAGTTGTGCGCGACCGGCACGCGGCCGGGTTCGTTTCACTGCGGCTGTCCCGGACGACATCCGGCGTACACCTCCGTTACGCTTACGAAGAAGGCTCAAAGTGAGAAGGTCACGCAGCGATTTTCCACTACCGCGCCGACGAGAAAGTCACGAAACGCCACTAGCTCTGACAGTAACGAGTCTCTCGGCATACTCGTTGTCACAGGCTTGTGATCGGGTGTCCAACGATATACGAATTCAACGTTACGCTCGCTCAGTTCCCGTAAAGCGCAGGCCCTTTCGTCTAGCGCTTCAACGACTGCTTTGACTACCGTCACGTCAGCCTCGTCTTCTTCAAATTGATCGAACATCGTGCCGTGTTTAGCGTTGAAGTCCGACCAGAATTTCGACGAGAACAACCATTCGGACAGCGGGCCTGACAAGCGTAGATGGCCCGCGCCTTCATCCACCGACACAACAGACTCTTGCATTCGCATGGCATAGCCTCCTTACTTGACCGGATCGGTATTGTTGAAGTGTGTCAAACCATTTCTCACACCCGACGGAACGCCCGTTTGCGTCGTCTTATTCGGACCAATCAGCGGAACGTTGTTCGGGATCACATTGCCGCTTTGATCAAGATACTGGCCCGCCGCATTCTGCACGCGATAATAATTTCCAGCATTGTCGTACACCACGGACATACCTGTGGTCGGGTTCGTATAGAGCGTCTTTCCAGATGTCGTGTAGGTCACTTGCGGATTTGATCCCACAATGTTCTGCACGGTTTGGCTCAACGATCCGCTCGACCAATTGCCACTATTCGCAGTCGCTCTGGCCGCACCTTGAGGATTGTAGACCGGCGCATCTGCACTGTTTGTAGCTCCCCCTCCAGAGCCGCCCAGGGGCGTGTTCACGGTCTGTGGGTTATTCGCATCGTCGAAACCAACGATCTTCTTCCCGGTGAGCGCGGAGTCGACTTTCGATATGTCCTTGCGCTCCTCATCGAAGCCGTCCTCCTCAGCATGACCAGGGCGGTCCCAATGATTCCCCGTATTGTTAAGCGCCTCGTTCTGCGCCGCCGTTGCACCGCCGATCCAACTCTGTCCTGCCAATCCGGCAAGTCCACCACCGACGAGCGTTGCAAAGGCTGCCAGCATGGCCTGTTGACCCGAGTCGAGCGCAGAGTGCGTCGGATCAATTCCCCCTAGCAGGAGCGGCGATAGCACCGCGCTAGCTGCCGCGCCAATTGCACCACCACCACAACCTTGTCCAGTCGCCGCTCCCGCAAGACAGCCCAATGCCGCGTGCGCCGCCAAATAAGCTGCGCCGTTGAGATCACCGTTGTAATTCAGATCACCGATTCCGTAGGCAACTGCCGCGGCAGCGTCGCTAACCGCGCTGTTGCGCAAGTTAGTCATAAAACTGCCCCCCTCTAGTAGTGTCTGCACACCGGCCTGAATAGTGGCGGTCGCGCCCATGGCAAGTGCCGCAGTTCCGATCGAACCGGTCGACGCCCCCGCCTGAGGGACCATCAAGCCACCCACGGTCTGCACACCCGCTAGCGAAGCGAGGCTATTGGACGAAGCTGTCCACGACCAGCCGACACTACCGCCACCGAACGTAATGCCATTGGTCAGGCCCGCTGTCAGTGCAGCTGTTGCGCCAGCCTCAAACATTGCAGCCACGCTGAACGAACCATCGCCAAATGCCGTCTGGCTCATGGCGCTGCTCATCATGCCGCCGATCGCCGCCGAAAGCGCGACGTTGGCTGTGCCAGCACTCACGACCGTCCCACCTACCGTCCCTGCCGCTGCGAATGCCGACCCGGAACCGGCCGTGGTACCCGCTGCCGCGCCGATTGCCGGCGATGCCGCGCCCGCCGACATCACCGAAATCCCCACGATGCACACCATAATGAAGAGCTGGTCGTACCAGGCCATCCCGCCAGAGATCTCAGTGTGCAGATTGTCGCTGACCGTGGTCTGCGTAAAGCTGCTGCCCAGTTCCCCTTTCAGGTTGGCTAGCAACTGGGCGGTTGCAGCGTTGTCGACGCTGCCGTTGGCATCGACCTGTTGTAGCGCTCCACCAATCTGGTTAATCGCCTGGGCGTGAATGTCATAGTTCGCCGCCGACATGAACCCGCCTTGCTGGACCACCGTTCCCGTGGTCTGCTCCAGCAGACCGTCCGTTATAAGCTGGTAGATGACTCCGACGTCCGTCGAGCGCTGCTCATTGGTCAGCGTGCCCGTATTGACGGTGAGATTCTGTGCGGTAATCGAGCCGGTATTGAGGATGCTGTTCGCATAGTCCAGCGTGACGTTCGTGCCGGTGATTTCGCCGTCCGCGTTGACGACCGCATAGTTCTGCGGAAGCAGCACTTCAGGCATCAGCGCCTGAACGGTCGGACACGCACCATTGCCCGTAACGGTGCAGCCCGGCTCGGGCACCGTCTCCTCGACGTACCAGAGCATTGGCGCATTGACCTGCGCGAGCTGCGTTTCAGAAAGCTGGGTGCCCAGCGCGATGTTGTGCTGTTCGGCGTACTGCAACGCAGCGCCATACAGCGCCGCCGTGTCGAGATTGTTTATCGACGACTGGCCGGAACTGTCCGTCGCAGAGGGTGTGCTGTAAAAGCTCGACTTGCCGGTCGCGACAAGCGCGGCCTGCTCAACCTGCTGGGCCTGCGTGTACGGGTCGTAGTAGAACTGCTTGACCGACGGCTGAAGACTCGCCGGCAACGCAGCGAGCAGCGCGGAAGGAGACAGGTCACCCGTGACGGCCGACGCCGGGTTATTCACCAGGTACGTGACCGAACTGCCCTGCCCCGCGACAGTTTGCACGGTCGGCACGACCGGCTTGCCGACCGTCGTCACGCCAACCGGCACGCCGGTTGGCACACCCGCCGCTCCCGTCACCGAAACCGGCTGGCCGTTGAGGTTTGTCACCTGCCCTGCGCCGTTGACAGACGTCGTCGCACTTGCTGGCACGGCAGGCGGCCCAAGCGAAATCAATTGCCCGGAGACTGTCGGCGGCGGCGTGTACACATGCGGGTTCGTGAGGCCATTGACCAGACTGGAACCGGACAGTGCGACTGTCTGGCCAACGACGTTCCCCGTGTTCGTCAGCGTGGGCGAATTCACCGACAGCGTGTTGCCCGCCTGAATGGTGCCAGGTATGAAATCGGACAAGCCCACCGCCGACGGTAGCCCGGCCGGGTCTTGTGCATCACCGCTGTTATAGGCGCTGCCATAAAGCGTGGCGCACAGCGACGGGTTGGCCGCACAGCCCCAGGTGCTGGTGCTTTGGCCTGCTGGCGAGCCATGCCAGTATGCATTCAGGTACTGGTTGCTGCTCGATGCGCTCGATGTCGCGTTGACAGTGACATTATTGAGCGCCGTGACGAGACTGCCTGTATTGCTGAATGTCCCGGCCTGGATGCTGACGTCGTGATTCGCAGTGATCGTACCCGGGTTGGCCGACTGCACGTCGAGGTAAGCTTCACAGCCCTGGCTGCAGCCAGCGAATGGCGAGCCACTGCCGTAGTTCTGGTGAATCTGGGCGGGCGCAGCGATCGTGTTCGTGACGTTCGCCGCGTTAATCCGCGCGTCATTGCCAGCCGCGATCGCACCCGATGTGTTCGTAACACTACCCGCCTGCGTGGTCGAAGTCGCGGTCGTGCCTGCGCCGCCAATCACTACGTTATGGCCTGCGACCAGATCGCCGTAGGTATTGTTGACGCTCCCCGACGCGATCACGATATCGTTACCGGCCGCTACTGTCGCGTTAGTCTGCTGATAACTGTATGACGTCGAATTCGGATTGCTGGTCGCACTGCTGTTGCAGCCGGAAAAGCCCGGCGCGCATCCAGCTGTGGTCGTGAGCGTCGGCGTATTGGTGCCCTGGTTCGTGAAGCTGCCAGCCGAGACGTTCACGTTGTTGCCCGCCACAACCGAGCCGGCGTTGACGAGATTGCCGCCCGAGAGATTCACATTGTTCCCAGCAGCGATCTGGCCGGTCGGCCCCTGCACCGTCACGGACGACGACGTTGACAACGTCCCGACCGAACCCGGCGCGCTGAGCGCTATGCCGGACGGATCCAGACATGTACCACGGCTGTTCGGACAGCCATCGTTGCTGGAGGTGCCGTCGGCTGCATGGAAACTTCCCCAGACTGAGATCGACTTCGGGGCCTGCGACAGGAAACTGTTGATCGCTGATATGTCGACCGTGTCCGTCACAGTCGAGGTGTAGCTAGTGCCACCGTTCGAGAGGGACTGGACGTTGATGTTCGCATCGTTGCCCGCAGTGACCGTACCACCCTGGTTGTTCAATGCGTTCGCGTTGAGGCTGAGATTGTGCCCTGCTGCGATCACCGAGGAAGCGCCCCCCATGCTGCCCGTCGTAGTAGTCGTCTCCGTTGCGGTGGGCAGTTGCAGGGTAATGGTTGAGATGCCTTGACTCGCATTGTCCGGCGTCTGCACGAACCACCGGTTCTGAACAATCGGATTGCCATTGCGGTCCGAGCCCGTGACGGTCGGAATTTCAACGAGCGTCACGGTATTGCCGTTCACAGCGGGGTTAACTCCACCACTACTAAAGCCTCCGTCCACTGAAAGCGCGTCGGCGAGCGAAACGCTTTTCGTGGTCGACGTCACGTTGCAGCAGGTCGTATCACCACCGTGCCCGATCCAGCTTGCCACGTCGATGATCTCGGTACCCACGACCAGGCCCAGGGCGAGCGCTGTGTTATCGACAGTGGTCGTCGTCGTGGTGGTGCTACCTGACGTGGCGCCCGAGTTGCTGACGCTGTTCGCGGTTAGCGCGAGATCGTTGGTCGCAGTAAGCGTACCGCCGACATTTGTGAGATCGCCTGTCAGGTTGACATTGAGATTTCCGCTGCCCGGCGCGCTACCGCTGCCGCCAGCGCGCGTCGTGCCGCCCGAATTGTTGTAGCTCGAACCGCTGATGGTGAGTGTGTTCACCGCCGCGGCGGTGCCAGCGTTGGTACCTGAGCCATTGAGCGTGAACGCGTCGTTGGCCTGCAACGTCGCGTTCGTCTGATTGGCCAGTGAACCGTTGATGGTAAGGTCCTGCGCCGTAACAACGCCCGAGTTGGTCACCGCACCATTGAGCGTGAGCGTGCCAGCACCCTGGTTGATTGTCCCTGCGTTGTTGATGCCCTGACCTGCAGTGACATTGACGGTCACGCCGGGCAGTGTCCAGGCGCCTGAATTGTTGATGGTCCGCACCGAGAGATCGAACGCGCTACCCGCGGTCACAGAACCGAAGGACACTGCCGAAGGATCGATCGCCTGGTTCGAAAGGTCCAGCGCAAGGTTGTGCTGGGCAAGAATCTGTCCGTTCGTGTTATTGAATGTGCCGTTGCCGCCTGTGACGGTCACGTTTGCGTTTCCGGTCGCGGAGGTCGGGTTGTTGACGTCGCCCGCGAAAATCAGCCCGTTGCCGTTGTTCAGCGAACCCGTTGTCAGGGCGAGCGCGTTCGTCGCGAGCAGCCCACCCGTATTCGTCGTGCTGCCCGACACGTTGACGTTGGTGGTCGGCCCGTAAATCGTGCCGCTGTTAGTGAGATCAGCCGCGTTGACCGTCATCGTCTGCAACGACGAGAGGCTGCCCTGATTGCTTACCGTCGTGCCCGACACTGTCAGGTTGCCCGCCGCCATTTGCGTGCCGACATTGGTTACCGCTCCGCCTGTCAGCGTCGCATCGCCCTTGTAGGCAGCCGTACCGCCCGTCGTCAGAACCGTCGTACCCTTCGCACTATATGTGCCGCCGATCACCGCATTGGCCGTTGTCACATTCGCCCCGGTCAGGGTCGCGTTGCCGTTCACACTCACTGCAGGTGCGCTTGCGCTGAACGGCGCATTCAGTTGACCGGCCGACGTATCGAGGTTGTGAGTTGCAGAAGCAACCAGGTTGCCACCAATCGCTAGCCCCTTCGTCGCGATATTTGTTCCGGTCAGCGTCGCATCCTGCGAGACAGTGGTCTGGTCGCCGAGAGTCAGGTTCTGACCGGCGTTCAGGGTCGCGGAGCCGGCCGCCGAGACCGCGCCGCCTGTCTCAAGATTGCCGCCCTGCGCGTTCAGGCCCACATTACCCAGGCTCTGGACCTTGCCCTGCGCGGTCAGGTTGGTGCCCGCGTTGACTTTCATGTCGCCACCGGAAAGCGCGTTACCGGCAAGCGTCGCATTGCCAGCGGTGGCCGTTAACGTTTCGGTGCCTACCGCGGTCGTTGCGCCAACGACAAGATTTTGTGCCACCGTGGCGCCAAGATTGTTGCCGGTCTGGATCGAGCCCGACATTGCGAGATTGCGGCCGGCGGTGAGCGTCGTATCGTTCGCCACGCTTACGTTGCCGGTGCCGGTGATGTCCCGTCCAGCCCCCACGACTGCATTGCCCGAGCCGTCCACCTCGAGTACGCCGTCGAGCGTCACGTCACGCGTGGCCGTCACCGTCGTACTCTGCCCGCTGTGGATATCGCCAGCAACCGTCGCGTCCTGGCCTGCCGTGACTGCTGCCTGTCCCGGGGTCGATAACGCCCCGTTGATGACGACGTTGCCGACTGACGACGCAATAGCGGCATTGCCCTGCGACGACACAGTACCGCCCAGGCTCACGCCCTGCTGGCCCACCACATCAAGCTGACCGTTGGTCGTGACATTGCCCGTGGTCGTCGCAGTGCCTGTCGCGCCAATGAGCGACACGTCGCCGACAGCAGCGACAGAACCGTTGACCGTCGCGTTGTGTGCGGCCGTCAATGTCACCGTGCTACCGCCCTGTGCCGCACCATTGATTGTCAGGTCGTGTCCGGCGACAGCCGCGATGACGCCCGGCGCATCAATCCCGGAGTTGACGGTCAGGTCGCCTGCCCCAGCACGTAACGACAGGGTCTGCCCCGTAACCGAACCGACCGTCATCGAGTTCGACGCCGTCAGTGTCGAGTTGCCGTTCGACGCAACCGACGCTGCGTTGAGATTCCCGCCCGCCGTCATGACGGCATCCTGGCCCGCAGAAACCGAGCCCGTCGACGAGATATCGCCACCTGCGTTGACTGTGTAGTTCTGGTTCGCAAGTCCGGTGCCGGAAATCGATGTCTTCCCGGTACTCGCCAAACCGACGTTCTGGTTCGCATAAGTGTCGGCAACCGAGACATCGCCATTGGCATTGACGACAACGTTTCCAGTCGTCGCCATCAGCGAGCCCTGCATGTTGACACCAAGTCCGGCCGCCGTACCGACGATATACACCTGCCCTGCCGTCACCGAGCCGAAGTGGCTGGCATCAATCGCATAGCTGCCCGCAGGCAGTCCTGCCGACGACGCGGCATTGGCCGAACCGTTCGAGGACAGCGCGTATCCGATCCCCGTCGCGTCCGAAGATGTGGGCGATACGAGCTGGTTGCCCGTGATGATGTTGACGCGCTGACTAGCGTTAAGCGGCGCGTTGAGGTTGACGGTCTGCGCGATGAGATCAAGGTTACCGACCGTTCCCGCAATGCCGACACCGGGCGTGCCTTCGCTACCTGGCGGGCCGTTGATCGAGATGTTGCCCGAAATCACGCTATAGGCAAGCGCACCCGCGTGTGCGAAATCCGTCGAACTGCCGCCCACGGCTGTGATGAACTGAGGCGTGCCTGTGGTCAGCGTGAGGTTTGAAATGTTCGTGAGCGAAGTCCCGCCCGGAATCGAGATTCCGTTCGGGTTGGCGATGATGAGCGCTGCCGTGTTGCCGAAAATTTCCAGCGGGCCGGCCAGCACCGACGCGTATTGCGATCCCGTCGAAGTGACTTGTGCAAGGATCGTGGAAGCAGCACGCCCAGCGAGGTTCGGATTCGCGCCGACCTGGCCGCCGATGAGCGACGTCCCGCCAATCGGACTGTTGTTAAAGATCAGGCCTTCGGGACCCGAAGAGAGCGTCTGGAACTGCGAAACCGAAAGCCCCTGCGCATTCGGTGCAGCAATATTGATGACCGGTACGCCCGCCGAACTCTGGGTAACAGTGGGTTGAAACGGAATTGGCGCACGAGGATCAACGATAGGCGCAGCATGTGCCGTCGCATCTGCGAGAAGCACGGCAGGCGCGAAGTACATCACCACGGCCATGACCACCGCGGTCACTTGCATCCACAACGAGTAGCATTTTGGTCCCGTTTCGGGGCCGTACATCAGTCGGTTGCTTTCGCGTGCTATTGTTTGTTGTGTTAATCGGTTAAAGCTCTCTCGGATCGGTCGGCGCATGGAATACCGCAGCTATTCTTTTGTTTGCTATTTCGAGAGATTGCGCAGCAACGCTATCGCTGTGATGGCTTTTTACCAGTACAGCCTGTCGACTCCCGTTTCACGTATTCCGTGCCGGCTATTGTCGAATATAGAGCCGCCCGCCCCCGGACGTGCGCCGATTACGGCGCAGGCTCATCTCTCGTTTTTGTCACATCACCGGCAATTTACCAGAAACATTTTGTAACACCTATTCATCTGAGCAAAAGCCGATGCAGTGAAGCAACACGTCATGCGTTGCGGATCATATCCGGCTTTACGAACCGATTAATACCGACGATAAGCCTACATTCCCCTTTCATTTAACGTTTATTGAGTGCATTGCGTTATTCCTGGAAGCGGACCTTCAAATGCTTAACCCATCGAGAAACCTCGTAACGCGGTTCCGTGCAACAATCGAAATTTTTCGCTTGAGGATCGACTTGAGCCATGACTGAACACCGCTGCAGCGGGTTGGAAATTAGAAGGCTGTCGCCGCCGGAATGGATGCACGCATACCCTGTCATCGCCCAGCTTCGTTCCCTTGAAGAACCCGAATTCCTGGCGCGAATCCGGCTGCAATCTTATGCGGGCTATGAGCTTGTGGCAGCGTTCCATGATAAGCAGATTATCGGAGTGATGGGCATGAGACCCGTCCACACCTTGGCGCGCGGGGCACATCTTCATATCGATGACCTCGTGGTCGATGCGACCGGCCGAGGAAGCGGTGTTGGTCGATCCTTGATGGAATATGCCGAAGCCGACGCCCGTGCTCGTGGCATGAACGCGATATTTCTTGACGCGCGGCCAGACGCCATTCCGTTCTATGAGCGAGAGAACTATGTGCTACACGCCGCACCATCAATGAACAAGGTACTGGCGCCCTGAGGCAAGCCGGCCACGGTTAGCGCCATTCTGTGTCTTTACGCCAGCGGGCCTTCGGCGTCCTTCCTGCGTGCCGCGACGGCAATAGCACTACTGACAATCAACGCAATTCCGAAGAGAGAAAGCGGTTGGATAGTCTCATGCCATATGAAGTAGCCGAAAACCGCCGCCCACACGATGCTTGTGTAGTTGTACGGCGCTAGTCTGCCAGCGTCGGCCTGACGAGATGCGACTGTCATTAAAAGTTGCGCTGCCGTCGCGAAGGCTCCCAGAATTGCCATGATCACTAGCGAACCAGCGGATGGTGTTCGCCAGTTGACTATGAGTGTGCATCCAGTAATGACCGTTCCCACCATAGTGAAAAAAAGGACTGTCGTCTCCGAGTCGTCGGTAGAACGGATGCGTTTTATTTGAACGATGGATAGCGCGCCAAACACGGCGCTCAGGAGAAGGAACGTCGGGCCCAGCCAGCTCGTCTGACCGCCACTCGGGCGCACCACTAGCAGTACACCCACGAATCCAACAACCGCTGCCGCTACCGCTCGTCGTGTTAGGCGTTCTCGCAGAATTAATGGTGCGAGCAGGATAACGATCAACGTCTCCGAATACGCAAGTGCGACTGCTTCACCCAACGGGACGTAAGGCAGTCCGGCGAAGAACAGTCCCGATGCCCCCAGGAGCATCAATGCTCGCACCGTCTGCCCTCTGACATCGATATTCGCCAGTCGCTCAGTCAGGGAATGTCGTCCCGTGCAGCACATCACCACCGCCGGGACCAAACCGAACAGCATCCGAAAAAAAGTTACCTCATTTGCTGGATATAGCAGCGCAACCGTTTTCGCCAGCGCGTCCACCACGGCAAAGCAAAACATTGAAGCGAGTATGCTCCCGATGCTGCTCGCGGTAAGGGAGTTGGCGTGCGTCGCACTGGGAGACGACATGATCTGCCGCAATAGTGATTAGAGCAAGAATGATCTCATAGGCTTAGTTGTGAGCCGAGCCATAATTCAATGCTTTGCACGCGCTCCTGCGGCCGCGCCGCTTGCGAGAGATGCGTCACGCATAATATTCGTCACGCCGATCGGGGAAGGGCCGCGCTCGTCCCGCTTTCGCGGCCGATTGTTGACGATCCAAACCACATAAGTTGAACGGCTGAATGTGTCCGACCAGCGTCCGATGACCGAGCGCAGCGATCCTCGCACGCACGGGATTTCATGCCAAAGGCATAATCTTCCCATTGCCGACAGACAGTCTTCAAAATAGCGGTCAGTCATCTGGGACCGTTTCGCAGTCAGACAGCGATACGCCCTTTGAGACGCACTTCTGTCAGCGCAGCGCCACCAATCTCGATGACCTTGGCGGAGCCGTCGGTCTGAAACCCGCGCTGAACGTAGAAGGACTGCGCCGACTTGTTATCTTTCAGCACCCATAGTGTGACTTCCGAATAGCCCTCGGCATAGAGTCTTTCTGAAGCTTCGCTCATTAACGCCGTCCCGATTCCACGGTTCCAGAAGGCCGGTGCCACGTAAATCGCTTCGATCTCGGCGCAACGCGATTCAACGTCATCATCACGGGATGGCCCGTATGCGATCCAGCCGACTACCGCGTCGCTCACTACCGCGACGAGCACGCATGGCGTTCCAGCCGTCAACGTTTTCAGCCACCTCTCTGCCCTGGTGACCACATCGAGAGCAGCGAGGTATTCGCGTGGGACGATGTCCTTGTAGGCTTCTCGCCACGTGTCCACGTGAACCGTGGCTACCCCCTTGACGTCAGCAGTCGTTGCGGGGCGAATCTCATGTTCGAACGATGACGAGATGTTCATTGGACGATTGGACGAGCGGTCCCGTTTCATAATTGAAAGTTAAACCCGAATGTCTCGCCCTGGCCGAACCCGGAATTCCATGGGCTGACGACGAACGGGCCGCCCGGACTGATCGCCGAACTTCCCTAGTCGACCCGTTACAGACCTTCAGATTTCGCAAAAGCGGTCGTTGATCACTGAGAACGACTGCGATTGCATGTCGATCAAACATCATGGACGCCATACAGTTCGACGAAGTGTTTGCTGAAATTGTCGTCAATCCGTTGAGGAAGGAGGGATTTCGGACAGAAGGAAAAAGCCTCTACATGGACGACGGTCGCTGTCAATTTGCGTGGGCTCGCGGAGGCGGCCGACTCTCTACACGGGGAACGCTTGCCCATATCGTGGCGTTTCGTCATTCGTTCCTGCGAGGCACATCTGAGCAGATACATGCGAAGGCCCCACATGCCGCTAGCGACTATCCGTGGGTATTGAGCGGGGAGCAACTCGTCGGAAGTTTGCACACCGATTGGTGCTTTGATCCGTCGCGCTTGATGGCGCTGCCTTATGGTCGATTCGAATATGCGACGTTATCGCGCGAATTGGCGGTGACTGCGCTGCAGGAGAGGCGCGATGCTTTCCTGCAATATGTATCGTGGTTCCGGAACTTGAACCTGACCGAAGCGCATAGCCAGATTGTTGCGCATACGGACCAATACTGGATAGCTCGCCTTTGGGACACGGACTATCGGGCAGAGTTGAAAATCGATACCCCGAGCAGTTGAAAATGACCTGAGCATACAGAGACAACTGGCGGCGTTCACCGCCGCGATTTCCTTGTCGTTGTAAGGCGTAACAGATTGACGTCCGCGCAATCGCGTCGAATGACTGAAACTGGCGGCCGATCCCGGCAGTTCGAAGCTCGCCGATGATCGAGCGGCGCCGAGCCGCCCCCACCTTCCGTAACCGACCCGCTGCAGACGATCAACAAAATGCTGCGAATGACTCAAGTTCGACATGGTTCGGACCCTCCTCGTTGCACCTTCCCCGGCGCGAGCCGCCGACGCCATCTCGGACGAGTCCGTGTTTTCTGGGTGCCGGCAGGCACGGGGCGGGCATGATATTGAACATCTGCTCTCGAGTGTTGCGCCCGCCCACGGTGTGTCAGCTTCCGGTTGGCTGGCGCCAAATTCAAGGTAGATTCATCCGGTAAGCAGGCATAATGATCGCGCGTTGCGCGACTGGTTGTTTTACGAGTCTTAGCCCAATTGCTAACTCCCGAACTGATGGAAATTGATCGATGGATATGTTGCAGGCCATTCGTGCCTTTGCTCAAGTGGCGTCCGTTGGTAGCTTTACCACGGCAGCCCAAGAACTAGGCGTTGTTACGTCTGCGGTTTCACGTTCCATTGCAGATCTTGAGACACATCTGAACATTCGCTTGTTGCACAGAACCACTCGGCGCGTAGCATTGACCGAAGCCGGGGAGCGGTACCTCTCTCACTGTCAAGTGATTCTCAATCAGCTCGCACAGGCAGAGGCCGAAGCCTTTGGGACGAATGCAGAGCCGTCAGGCATACTGAAGATCGGCGTAACCCCGAGCTTTGACCGGTACCACTTATCGGCTCTAATTTCAGGCTACCTAGAGCGATTCCCGCAGGTTTCCGTGAGCGTGACACTGGTGCAGCAGGTAGAGGAGGCGAAGCTTATTCATCAGGATGCCGTACTTCTTTGCTCATCGGAACCGCCCGAGCGCGGCATGAACTCTGAGTGTCTTGGTGCGATGTCTTCTATCCTCTGTGCATCACCAGTCTATCTGGCGCGTTACGGGGTGCCGAAGACACTTTATGACCTTAAGCAACATCGGTGTATTGATCTCGCTGGCGACGAGTCATCCGGGCAATGGCAATTTGAGGGGCCATTTGGTCATGAGGCATGTTCGGTCGACCACACAGTCCTACAGAGCGACCTATGCGACGTACTCAAGGATTCCATTCTGGCTGGTCTGGGCATAGGCCCATTGCCCCTGCGAGTTGGAATGCAAGAACTGCGTGCTGGGTCGGTGGTGCGCATGCTGCCTGAGTACAGGATGAAGGCGCGTAATGTCCATGTGATTTACTCGTCTCCCCTGCCTCTCGATAAAAAAGTAAGGACATGGGTCGAGTTTCTACATGAAGCGTTACCCCAACGTCTTGCCAGTGATGAGGCCGCGTTCGCGCCTCTTGCTGGGGCGTTGGCTGGCAACGGCATATCCGCAAACGATATACAAAACTGAGGTACTGAGGATGCCGCGAGATAAACGCGGCTTTCCGATTCGGAGGGCTAGCGAGCCAATACACGTCCTCACTTTGTGGAGCGGGTGTCGCTCACGGCGACGCGTTAATTGTGGGGGTCAAGAAACAAAACAAAAAAGCCAGCCTTCTGGCTTGCGCCGTGGCTGGCTTCAGGATACGGCCCGACGTCTCGAGCCGTAGGTCATGTTGTTCTATTAGAACTTGTGACGGATACCCAGGCTGACGATTTCCTGGCTGGTCGAACCTGCGCCGTAGCCATACGAGCCAACCGATGCGCCTGCCTCGACGATCTGGCCCGTGCTTTGATCACGCTGATGGCCGCTTGCTTTCTGGTAAGCACCGAGCAGGTACAGGTCGGTACGCTTCGACAGATTGTAGTCGGCGCCCAGCGAAACCTGGTTGTAGCTTGCCGACGCGTCGCCAGAGCCGTGCGTGTAGGTGTAGCCCAGACCGAGCAGCATTGCCGGCGTGACCTGGTAGCCAGCGAAGGCGCCAGCAACCTGGTACTTCTGCTGCGACGCGAAGCCCGAGAATGCGTCCGGCTTGTACTGCGCGAAGCTGTAACGCAGGTTGAACGTGAACGG